>JABMOJ010000227.1 GCA_013204195.1 SAR86 cluster bacterium | reverse complement strand
GCGATGTGATCGAGCCAGAAAAAGGCATTATGGCCATCGGCTCAGGTGGGCCTTTTGCCCAATCAGCGGCACTGGCCTTGCTTGATAACACGGACATGAGCGCTCGAGACATTGTTGAAAAAAGCCTCGGCATTGCCGCCGACATCTGCATTTATACCAATCATAATCGCACCATCGAAGTGATTGAATATTAGCCAGCCACAACCCGCGAGAAATACACCATGTCGACGATGACGCCCCGGGAAATAGTCCATGAACTGGACAAACATATTATCGGCCAGGCTGACGCAAAACGCGCAGTCTCTATCGCCCTGCGTAATCGCTGGCGCAGACTGCAGCTAAACGAGGACTTGCGGGCCGAGATTTCACCCAAAAATATTTTAATGATAGGCCCTACGGGTGTCGGCAAAACCGAAATTGCGCGACGCTTAGCCAAGCTCGCCGCCGCACCTTTCGTCAAGGTGGAGGCCACCAAGTTTACTGAAGTCGGCTATGTCGGCCGTGATGTTGAATCGATCATCCGCGATCTGATGGAAGCCGCCATGAAGATGCTGCGCGAAGAACAACAAAGACAACTCCAACCCAGAGCCGCAGATGCCGCCGAAGAACGTGTGCTCGACGCATTACCGCCCGCCCGCACTAGCGACACGCAGAGCAACACACCCGTTGATAACAATTCCACCACTCGTCAGCTGTTTCGCAAAAAATTACGCCAGGGCGAGTTAGACGACAAGGAAATCGAAATCACGCTGAGCGCGCCCACTATGGGCGTTGAAATCATGGCGCCCCCCGGCATGGAGGAGATGACGGGACAGTTGCAAAATATGTTTTCTTCCATGGCACCCGACAAGTCAAAGACGCGCAAATTGAAGGTCAAAGATGCTCTGAAACAGCTTACGGAAGATGAAGGCGCCAAGCTGATCAATGAAGATGACTTGAAAAGCCAGGCCATCGAGGCCGCAGAGCAAACCGGCATCGTCTTTATCGATGAAATCGACAAGGTGGCTCGCCGCGCAGAACATAGCGGTGGCGCCGACGTTTCCCGCGAAGGTGTGCAGCGCGACCTACTGCCACTAATTGAAGGCTGCAATGTCTCAACCAAGTACGGCATGGTTCGTACCGACCACATTTTGTTTATCACCTCTGGCGCCTTCCATGTCAGCAAACCCTCAGACCTGATCCCAGAACTGCAAGGGCGCCTACCCATTCGGGTCGAACTTTCAGCGTTGACGGTCGGTGACTTCGAACGCATTTTAACGGAGCCACACGCGTCCTTAACGGAGCAGTATCAGGCGCTGCTGCAAACCGAGGGTGTCGGACTCGATTTCGAGGCCGACGGCATCACTCGAATCGCTGAAATTGCCTGGCAGGTCAATGAACGAACCGAAAATATCGGGGCTCGACGACTACATACCGTTATGGAGCGCCTGCTCGAAGAAATTTCCTTCGAAGGCCCAGATAACGATGCTATCGTAACCGGACGAGTCAAAATCGACGCACAATATGTCAACGACCACCTGGCGAACCTCGCCAGCAACGAAGATCTCAGCCGCTACATTCTCTAGGAATCATCAACGGCTTTACTTCACCACTTAGCCCAGCAGCAACCGGAGCACATTAGTGATACCCACCCAAGTCAAATTACATCAGATTTCCGGTGTCTTAGAGCTGATCTATGCCGACGACCTACGCTTTAATCTGCCGGCCGAGTATCTTCGAGTCTACTCACCCTCGGCCGAGGTGCAAGGGCACTCAAAGAGCCAGGCAGTACTTCAAGTGGGCAAAAAACACGTCAAGATCGCCAACCTGGAACCCCAGGGACATTACGCGATCAAAATTATCTTTTCAGACGGACATAACAGCGGCATCTACAGCTGGACCTTTCTGCACGAGCTTGGCAGCCAACAAGCTGAGAAATGGGCCGATTATCTCGCCCAACTCGACGCAGCTGGCAAGCAACGCGAACCGCAATTTATCGCCGTCAGTCGCTAGCCAAACCTCCAAGGCAACACCTGGTCGTCAGAATGGCCGTATAATAGCCCGACCAAGCAATGCACATACAGGCAAACGCAGGTAAACTAGCCTGCCTAAACGATCCATCGTCACTCCTCAGCAGCGGATATGGTATGCCAGAAGAAACAACTCACTTTGGCCGCAAACAAGTCCCTGTCGGCGAGAAAGCCGCCAGAGTTGCCGGCGTCTTTCACTCCGTAGCCAGTCGTTACGATGTCATGAATGACGTCATGTCACTGGGCAGTCATCGGTTGATGAAACAGTTCGCGATCCAACTGACCGCAGCTCGCGCCGGCGACAAAATTATGGATTTGGCTGGCGGCACTGGCGACCTGACCGAAAAACTTTCAAAAATCGTCGGCCCCGCAGGTCAAATTACCCTTTGCGACATCAACTACTCGATGCTCAGCAATGGTCGTGACCGTCTGCTCGATCACGGCATCAGCGGTAACGTCGACTATTTGCAAGCAAACGCCGAGTGCCTACCCTTTCCTACTCACCACTTCGACGTCATCACCATGGCGTTTGGGTTGCGTAACGTCACGCGCAAAGAAGTAGCCCTCAAGGAGATCCTGAGAGTTCTGAAACCCGGCGGCCGATTAGTGGTACTGGAGTTTTCCAAGGCGATTAATCCAGGCATCAGTACTATCTACAAGTCCTTCTCAAAATTATGGCCACGCATCGGTCAGGCCATCACTGGCGACCACGACAGCTACCAATACTTGGTTGAGTCCATTGAAATGCACCCTGACCAAGAAACCTTGAAGACCATGTTCAGCGACGCCGGCTTTATCGACTGCAGCTACCACAACCTGCTAAACGGTATCGCGGCGATCCATATCGGCAACAAAGCCGACAGGTTGTAATGCGTTTATTCAGAATTCTCAGAATCCTTAGGGTCGTCAGCAAGCACCGCCTCGATCGACTAATACCCAGCGACCTGGATCTGCCACGCTCGGTCAGAGCCGGCCTGATCTTGCTGCGTCTGGTCAAGACGCCGAGCACGAGCCCAGCCGTCAGCCTGCGCCTAAGCCTGGAAGAATTGGGACCCGTATTCGTCAAATTTGGCCAGATTCTGTCTACCCGCCGAGATATGTTCAACGACGATGTGGCGGATGAACTACAGAAATTACAGGACCAGGTGCCGGCATTTGCCACCGCCGATGCGCGTGAGATTATCGAAGCCGCTCTCGGCAATGATATCGAGACCCTGTTTACCGCATTCGACGACCACCCTCTGGCGTCGGCTTCTGTGGCTCAAGTGCATACCGCCAACCTGAAAACCGGCGAGTCGGTCGTCGTTAAAATTATTCGACCCGGTATTGAGGTCACGATTAAGCAAGACCTGCAGGTCATGTACCTGCTTGCAAACTTCCTCGAGCGGGGCTGGGAAGACGGCAGGCGTCTGCATCCTGTCGCGGTGGTCAGAGACTATGAGCGGACCATACTAGATGAGCTGGACCTGCTACTTGAAGCGGCTAATGCCACCCAGTTGCGCAAACATTGGGATCTATCGGGCAAGCTTTATGTACCACTGGTGTATTGGGAATATTGCCGAACCAACGTCATGGTCATGGAGCGGATTCACGGTTTAGGTTCTGCTGACGTCCAGGGCTTGCGTGACCGCGGCGTCAACATGCAGAAATTGGCCCACCTTGGGGTCGAGATTTTTTTCACCCAGGTGTTCGAGCACAACTTCTTTCACGCCGACATGCATCCCGGCAACGTCTTTATCGATGCCAGCGACCCGGGAAACCCCACCTACATTGCGCTGGACTGCGCGATCATTGGCTCGCTTACCGAAAACGACAAAAACTACCTGGCGCGCAATTTGTTGGCTTTTTTCAAACAAGATTACTACGAAGTCGCACGCCTGCACGTGGAAAGTGAGTGGGTACCCTTTGATACGGACATCAAAGAATTCGAAGCCGTCATCCGTAGTGTCTGCGAACCGATTTTTCAAAAACCCATCAGTGAAATATCCTTCGGCAAGGTCTTACTCAGTCTGTTTCAAACTGCCAGACGCTTTGATATGGAAGTCCAACCGCAGCTGGTACTGCTTCAGAAGACCCTGCTGAATATTGAGGGGATGGGGCGCCAACTGTATCCAGAACTCGACCTCTGGCAAACCGCGGCGCCCTATATGGAGCGCTGGATGAAAGAACGTATGGGGATTCGCGGGCTTCTTAAGCAGGTTGGCGATCATGCACCTAGTTTGTTCGGCCAACTCCCCGAACTGCCACAACTGGCGCTCACGGCATTAGCAGAAATTAAGCACCTGGGGCGCAACAATCGCCAGCAGACGCAGTTACTGCAAAAACTCCAAACGACACTAGAACAGTCAGATCGCAGGCAGCGCTCAACCCGCCTCGGCTCCTTCAGCCTGTTACTCGCATTAGCTGTCGCAGCCACTCCCATAACCGGAATCGCGCCTAGCATGCCACTCCAGTTGAGCGCGGGCATCCTCGGCTGCCTCGGCGTTTATTGGATGTTTATCAAGACCTGACATGGTATTCTCGAAGACTTTCGCGCCACCAAATCGGCGACCCCACAACCCACCCATACGTCATGAGTGGCTTTAACTTCTGATGGTTCACGATCTATGTCGAGTACACCCACAGACACTGCCTGGCTAGAGGAAATTCAGTTCGACAGCCAGGGCCTGATACCGGCCATCGCGCAGGACGCCAGTAGTGAGCGAATCTTAATGGTGGCCTGGATGAACAAGGACGCCTTGCAGGCAACCCTCACCAGCGGTCATGCCGTTTATTGGTCACGCTCACGACAAAAATTATGGCATAAGGGCGAAGAATCCGGTCATCAGCAGATCGTTACCGAAGTCAGGCTCGACTGTGACAGCGATGTGATAATATTGCGAGTGCAACAGACCGGCGGTATCGCCTGCCATACCGGCAGACAGTCCTGCTTCTACCGGATTTTAAAAAATGGTGAATGGCAAACCGTCGACCCTGTGATTAAGCCACCGGCGGAGATTTATACATGAGCGACATCATCAAACGCCTGGCAGCGACACTGGAAGACCGAAAAGCCGCAGACCCGGCAACATCTTATGTCGCGAGCCTACATGCCAAGGGTCTGAATAAGATTCTGGAAAAGGTTGGCGAAGAAGCAACAGAGACCATTATCGCGGCCAAGGACGCGGGTCTCGACCCGATCGCGGTCATTAAGGAAACCGCTGATTTGTGGTTTCATAGTCTCGTGATGTTGAGTCACCTGAACCTTGACGCTGATGACCTGTTGCGCGAGCTTGAAGACAGGTTTGGAACGTCAGGAATTGATGAGAAGGCCGCGCGCCAGCCAACAGTAACGCGCGAACAAAAACTGGAGGAATGAATTATGCCTGGAATACCCGAGCTATTGGTGGTGCTGCTGATTGTGGTCCTACTGTTTGGTACCACCAAAATAAAATCCCTAGGTAACGATCTTGGATCAGCGATTAAGGGCTTCAGAAACGCCATCGACAACGACGGCGACAAGACCGAATTGCTGGCCGACGAAGAGAAACCTGGCGACAATATCAGCGCCAGTATCAGTGCCGACAGTAAAGAACCTGTCGAGTCGAAAAAAGATAGTTGATCTGACATGTTTGACATAGGCTTTCCCGAACTGATCGTCGTCAGCATCGTCGCGCTGCTGGTGATCGGACCTGACAAACTACCCGAAACCCTACGGACCCTTTTCCTATGGGTGGGGCGACTACGAAGTAGCCTTGCCAATATTCGTACTGACATAGAAAACGAGATCGGTGCTGACGATATCCGTCAACAACTCCACAACGAATCCATCATGAAAGGACTCGAAGAAACCCGCCAACAGCTCCAGAGCGTCGTCAACAAGACCGATAAAACTCTGACCGAAATCAAACATGCGTCGCAGACCCTGAACAAAACTGACCCTCCATCCATCACCGAGCCCACCCGTGACGAAACCAAACGACCTGACACCGGAGGCTGAACCGGGCGATCCGGGCCAAACTCTGATCGAACATCTTATTGAGCTGCGAACCAGAATTCTGCACAGCCTGGCATCGGTCGTCATTATCTTCCTGCCTTTGTTCTATTTCGCGAACGACCTTTACAGCTACATATCCGAACCTCTGCGGGCCTATCTGCCAGAGGGCGCCACCATGATCGCAACAGAAGTCGCGTCCCCTTTCCTGACACCGTTTAAGCTGACCCTGGTCTTAGCGATTTTTATTGCCATTCCTTATATTCTCCACCAGCTCTGGAGCTTCATTGCACCTGGCCTTTACTCCAGCGAAAAGCGACTGGCAATTCCGCTACTGACCTCGAGCGTGCTACTGTTCTACGGCGGCATTGCGTTTGCTTTTTATGTTGTGTTTCCATTAATTTTTGGCTTTTTTACCAGCGCAGCGCCGGCAGGCGTCACGGTCATGACGGATATCAATCGCTACCTAGACTTCGTCCTGAAGCTGTTTTTTGCCTTTGGCCTGGCATTTGAAATCCCCATCGCCACACTCCTGCTGGTTTGGACCGGCGCGACCACTGTGGAGAACCTACGCAAAAAGCGGCCTTACGTCGTTGTCGGCTGCTTCGTCGTTGGCATGTTACTCACACCGCCGGATGTCATCTCCCAGCTACTGCTGGCATTGCCCATGTGGGTCTTGTTTGAAGTTGGTATCTTATTTGCCACATTGATTCGCGACAGACAACCCGTTGAATAATCAATCGCCAACAATTAACAGCGACGATACTTGCCATCCCGGGGCTGACAATCTATTTTGAAGGCCGAGAATCACCCACCAGAATTTTATTAACCTTTGAGGAAGTTATCATGAGTACAATCGATACCGGCACAAATGATCTCTTGGCTAGTCTGGAAAACGGCGTTGCCGTCCTGACATTAAACCGGCCCGAGGCTCGCAACGCCATGTCTGGCGAAATGAATGCCGCACTGCAAACCCTGCTCGCAGACCTCGAACTCAATCCAGCAGTAAAGTGCATTGTTCTCACTGGTGCTGGCAAAGGTTTTTGTGCCGGCGGCGATGTCAAAGGCATGGCGGCATCTGGCGATGGAACCGTAGGCGACTCGACGATCGACGGCGCGATTCATCAGCAGCGCGTCAACCAACGCGCTACGGCCGGCAAACTCTACAAGATGCCAAAACCGACAATAGCCGCATTGCCTGGCGCCGCAGCGGGCGCCGGTCTGTCTCTGGCTCTGGCCTGCGACTTGCGCGTCATGAGCAGCACCGCCATTATGACCACCGCGTTTGCACGCGTCGGCTTTTCTGGCGACTACGGCGGCACCTACTTTATGACTCAACTGATTGGCGCCGCCAAAGCTCGCCAACTGTATTTTTTATCTGAGCGCGTTAGCGCAGCGGAAGCACTTCAGCTGGGTTTAACCAATTGGGTTTGCGAACCAGAAGAACTGATGGCAAAAGCCATGGAAATAGCCAACAAGATAGCCGCAGGCCCAACAGTCGCTTTCCGCTATATGAAAGAGAATTTGAATCGGGCTGTGTCTGGCGATGTTGATGACTGCCTGGACCTCGAAGCCACTCACCATGTTCACACGGGCCAAACTCAAGACCACAAAGAGGCAGCAAAGGCCTTCGTTGAGAAACGTGAGCCGACCTTTATAGGTCGTTAACCTCTAGCAGGAAGGTAACCGGACCGTCGTTTTCGAGCTGAACTTTCATATCAGCACCAAACCGGCCGGTTGCCACCTGCTCGCACCGCTGGCGTGCTCGACTTACAAAGTCGTCGTACAGCACTTCGGCTTCTATGGGTGGCGTCGCTGAAGAAAAAGATGGGCGTAGCCCCTTGCGCGTATCTGCGGCCAAGGTGAATTGCGAAACAACCAACAGCCCCCCGGATATCTCTGACAAGGCTAAATTCATATGCCCAACCGCATCAGGAAATATCCTGTAGGCAAGCACCTTATTGAGCAATCTATCAATTTGAGCGGCGGAATCACCCTTCTGGATCGCTAAAAACAAGAGAATACCACGCTCAATTTCTCCGACGACGGCATCATCAACCAGAACTCGGGCGTAGCTGACTCGTTGGATCAGGGCTCGCATTGCTTCAATGTCCTAGACGCTGAAATCTGACTCGAAGCGTAATGCCATATCACGGGTGGCTCGAACCAAGGCATCAATCAACGCATGCTCAGTAGCAGAGTGACCCGCCTCGCGCACCAGATAGACTTGCGATATAGGCCAAGCTGCATGCAGTTCATGAGCATTCTTTACCGGGCACAAAATATCGTAACGACCATGGACGATAATACCAGGCACATCACTGATACTGCTGACGTTATTCAGAATCTGATTGTCAGCCAAAAAACAATCGTTGGTGAAATAGTGTAAGCCGATACGACTTCGGGCCATAGCCCGATGAGGATCAGTGAAGTGTTTGACCAAACGAGGGTTCGGCTCTAAAGATGAGCAGTCAGCCTCCCAACGGGACCAGGCTTTCGCGGCCCCCATTCGCGCCAACTCATCAGCACCATTAATACGGCGATTATAAGCAGCCAAGTAGTCATCTCTTTCAGACACGGGAATCGGGCTTTCGAAGTCTTCCCAATGATCTGGGAAAAATCGATTAGCGCCATCCTGGTAGATCCAATCTATATCCGCTTTCCGTCCGAGGAATATGCCTCGCAGCACCATACCTAAAACGTTAGCAGCAAACTCCTCGGCATACAGCAAGCTGAGCATCGATCCGAATCCACCTCCAAACAGCACCCATTTATCAACACCAAGGAAAACTCGAATTTTTTCCATGTCAGCGACAAGGTCACTAGAGGTGTTATTGGTTATATCACTATGGGGCTTAGACCGTCCTGAACCACGCTGATCGAAGAGGATAATCCGGTACTTCTCAGGATTGAAAAAGCACCGGCTATTAAACTCACAGCCCGATCCCGGTCCGGAATGAACAAATAGCACGGGAATACCATCCGGCGTACCACTCTCGTCAATATACAAAGAGTGGACGTCATCTACATCCAACATGTGTCGGGCGTAAGGTTTGATTTCCGGATACAGAGGCAGCATCTAAGTCTTCCTTATGCGACTTTATCACGACCCGCACGTTTACGTTCATTCTCAGTCAGCAGTTTCTTGCGCATTCGCAGACTGGTAGGTGTTACCTCAACCAACTCATCGTCTTCGATAAACTCAATGGCCTGTTCCAGCGTGTGTCGAATAGCGCCGGTGAGAATGATGGCCTCGTCGGTACCGGAAGCACGTACGTTGGTTAATTGCTTACCCTTCAGCGGATTAACCATCAGATCATTACCCCGTGAGTGCAGGCCAATCACCATACCTTCATACACTTCCTCGTTCGGCAAAATAAACATCCGCCCACGGGATTGAAGGTTCCAGATAGCATAGGCCAACGCCTTGCCACTCGCCATAGACACCAGCACGCCATTGGTGCGACTAGACATGTCCTGACTCATCACGTTACCGTAATGGGAGAAGATACTGGTCATAATACCGGTACCGGAGGTCATGGTCATAAACGCACCACGAAAGCCAATCAAGCCACGGGTGGGAATTTGATATTCGATGCGTACCCGGCCTTTGCCATCGGGAATCATGTTCTCCAAAACGCCCTTTCGCCGACCCAGCTCTTCCATCACTGAACCTTGGTGTGTTTCTTCAACATCCAACAAAACGTTCTCAAACGGCTCCTGACGCTTGCCCTCAACCTCTCTGAAGATCACTTCAGGGCGACCCACGGCGAGCTCGTAGCCTTCACGACGCATCGTCTCGATCAATACGGCCAGATGTAATTCACCGCGGCCAGAGACTTTAAATCGATCGCCACTGTCGGTGTCTTCAACTCGCAAGGCAACATTATGAATTAACTCACGTTCCAGGCGCTCACGAATATTTCGACTGGTCACAAATTTGCCTTCACGGCCAGCAAAGGGTGACGTATTCACTTGGAAGGTCATAGATATTGTCGGCTCATCAACCACCAGCGGCGGTAATGCCTCAACATGATCTGGATGACAGATGGTATCTGAAATTTTCAGGCCTTCGATGCCCGTGATGCAGACGATATTGCCGGCGTCGGCACCATCAACTTCAACTCGATCTAGACCCTCGTAGCCCATAACCTGCAGCACTTTGCCTTTTCTGACCTTACCATCAGCACCGACAACAGACACTTGCTGGGCCTTCTTGAGGCTACCCCGAGCAATACGGCCAAGACCAATAACACCGACATAGCTATTATAGTCCAGTGCACTGATTTGCATCTGCAACGGACCTTCGTCGTCGACGACAGGTTCTGGCACATGGTCCAGTATCGCTTGTAGCAACGCGGTCAAGTCATCACCAATGGTATCCATTGAAAGACCGGCACGGCCCTGAATGGCGGAACCGTAAATGACGGGGAAATCTAACTGCGTATCATTTGCGCCGAGTTTGTCGAACAACTCAAACACTTCGTCAACCACCCAATCGGGT
>JABMOJ010000226.1 GCA_013204195.1 SAR86 cluster bacterium | reverse complement strand
TTGTCACGACCGTGGCGCCGACGATGCCGGTGCTCGCGGCCATCAACATACCCACGACAGTGACAGCGATGCCCAAGCCGCCGGGTAAGTGACCGAACAACTTGCTCATGGTCTCCAGTAGTCGTTCGGCGATTTTCGAGCGCTCCAGGATGACGCCCATCAGAATAAACAGCGGTACCGCCATTAACGTCTGATTCGTCATGATGCCAAACAAGCGATTCGGTGTGGCCGATAGCAGGGCCGGATTAAACTCACCGGTCATAATGCCGATGCCAGCGGCTAACAGGGCGGTGCCGGCCAGAGTGATTGCCACGGGGTAGCCGAGGAGCAGAAAGCCGAAAGCCGCGACAAACATGAGTAAACCAGCGTATTCAGCCATCGACGTTAGAGACTCTCGGCAGTGGTGGGCGATGGGTTGGCGTGGCTAATAGTTGTATCAGACGGGCAATTTCGGCGATACCCTGGATGCCCAGGAGCCCCGCCATCAGCGGTATAAGTCCCTTCATTAGGTACACGCCAGGCAGGGCGCCGGGTTCTGCTGAGCCCTCCTGCAGGCGCCAGGACAATGCGACATAGTCCAGGCTGGTGACAAAGATGAAAAGGCTTAAGGGCAGCAGAAAGACGATGGCGCCTAAAAGGTCAATGATCGCCTGGCCACGCAGGGACAAGCGTTGATAGATAATGTCGACGCGCACATGGGCATCCGCGCGCAAGGTATAGGCAATGCCCAGCATGAAAATACTGGCGTGAATATAGAGTATGAGTTCGGTGACAGGAATGAGGCCGACATTCAAGACATAGCGTGCTATTACGACCGCACAGGTGAGCAACATCATCACGAAGGTCAGTGGCGCGATCAGGTGGCCTGTCCAGTCGGCAACGCGGTTGAAGGTCATCAGGAAACGAAGCAATGGATGCGCTCGGTTTTTGCGAAAAGGTGAGTCTAGCACAGGGTTTGCAGCGTGGCAGCGGTTCGATAGCGCCGATCGGTAGTGAGTCACCGCGCCCTGAATGAGGATCGCTAAAGCACGCCTAAATTCGATGCAACTGTCCCGAGCACCATTAATCATCAAATCAAACCGACAAAAGGATTTTGTAGATCAACAGACCTAAAAGTTAGGTAAACTGTCGGCGTCATCGCGATCTCTGTCGATTGTCGCTATCAATCGACCTTATCAATATCAATCTAACCCAGAAAGCTAAACGAGGCCCACCATGAGCGAAGCCAAGTCCAACGTTGCAATGCCCCAGGCTGAGATCCCATCGGCTTACGACATACCGCTTGAAGACATTATGCCGATCAACGCCAGGCTCTGGAGCGAACATAAATGGATTGAATATTTTGAGCGCCTGCGAGCCGAGGACCCAGTCCATTTCAATTATTCTGATATCGCCGGGCGCTTCTGGTCGTTGACAAAATACGAAGATATCAAAAAAGTTGATTCGGATTGGCAAAATTTCAGCTCAGCTAATGGTATTACCCTGGGTTTGCCCGTTGATGCAGACCTGCCCGAGGGGGCCTTGGGTATTACCACCTTTATCGCCCAAGACCCGCCAGTACATGACGTACAGCGTAAAACGGTGTCGCGCGCAGTCGCGCCGAACAATTTGGTGGCGATGGAAGCCCTCATCCGTGAGCGTACCTGTCGAGTGCTAGATGCTTTACCCGAGGGTGAAACCTTTGACTGGGTTGATACCGTTTCTATCGAGCTGACTACCATGATGCTGGCAACCCTGTTCGACTTTCCCTTTGAAGACCGCCGCAAGCTGACCCGCTGGTCCGATGTCACCTTTGCCATTCCTCAGCCTGGCGGCATTATTGAGTCTGAGGAAGAGCGGCGCGCAGAGCTGTTAGAGTGCCTGGCGTATTTCACTCAGCTGCGTGAAGAGCGACTCAAAAACCCGGGAAGCGATCTGGTTTCTATGTTGGCGCATGGTGAGGATACCAAGGATATGTCGCCGATGAATTATCTGGGTAACCTGTTGCTCTTGATCGTCGGTGGTAATGACACCACCAGAAACAGCATGACGGGCAGCGTCTATGCCTTGAACCAGTTCCCTGACCAGTACGACAAGCTGATTGCCAAGCCTGAGCTCATTCCACAAATGGTGGCAGAGCTGATTCGGTGGCAGACACCGCTGGCCTACATGCGTAGGACGGCTAATAACGACTGCGAAATTGGCGGCAAGCAGATCAAACAAGGCGACCAGATTTTAATGTGGTACGCCTCCGGTAACCGCGATGCAGCGGTTTTTGATAACGCCAACGAGTTGGATATTGAGCGACCGAATGCTCGCCAGCACCTGTCCTTTGGTTTCGGCATCCATCGCTGTATGGGTAACCGCCTAGCTGAAATGCAGTTACGTATTC
>JABMOJ010000225.1 GCA_013204195.1 SAR86 cluster bacterium | reverse complement strand
AGCAGGAATAACAACACCATGTAAAATCGAACCCAGCGGCGGCTTGGCGCGGAATGTCATGTCCGTGTGCCACTTCTCAATCTTTGAAGGATGGGCCTCGTCGTTCTCGAGGATCGTCAGCTGCGGATAGCCATCCACGTGCGGATAGGCTTGATGGAGCTGAGGGGAGCCAAACAGGTTAGCCAGAGCCACATGCTGGGCCGGTGACATGGCCTGATCGCGAAAGAACAACACCTCATAGGTCTGCAGGGCCTCGTTCAGCGCATTATAGTGGCTTTGATCCAGCGGCCCGCACAAATCAATTCCCTTAACCTCGGCGCCCAAGGCACCGGCAACAGGTGTCAGTTCCAGCATCGCTCAATATCTCCACTATGTTCCCGCAAAAACACCCAAGACTCGTGTCTTAGGCACCACTTCTGATCCCTATCAATCATTAACCGCAAGCACTAAGCGTTCTCAGTGTCGCTTTATTCAAGCGCGCTCATTGCAGCGCTAGCTCAAACCGTCGATCTGCTGCACGAGCTTGGCGACGGTAACCTCCAGTTCGGCAATCAATTCCTTCGACTTGTGCACAGACAAGGCCACAACCCGATTCTCACCGAGTTTTTTCAACCCCTTCTGTAACTCTACTGCATTGGCTTTCATATCGTCTTTTTGACTCATAACTTACTCCATAAACTTGCGCGCCAATCATACTGTAAAGGCCTACGGGTTTATAGCCATAAGCCCTGAGAATCAGCGGATTAACTGGCCGGATCAGCCCCTGACATAGCGCACGTCGAATACGCTATGATACCCAGGTGCCTCGACGACGGAACACAACAACCACCATCCCTGCTGGATGAACATTCATCAAGACGTGCCAACACCATGCATGAAGCGATACAGATAGACTATCAGGGCGCTCAGCTAACGCTGACATTTTCAACCCTGGCTGCTGCAGCCAACGCCCACTCAAAATTTAGCCGCCAGCCCAGTGCGGAGCTGCGGATCAATGGCCTGCTCAGAGATAGCGCCGGCAGCTCACAGGACCCGATTACGCTAAGCCTCAGCAGCACGGTTCAAACTGACTACGAGTGGCACGAATATATCGAAGCCATTATTGAGTACCAGCCTGAAACTATTACTGCCAGACTGCTAGCGAGCAGCATCGAGCTGACGAGCCTGACGCTACCCAGAACAATTTAAAACCCGTCTACACACAAAGACCACCAACAAGACCGGAAAACAAGGACGCCCATGCACCTAGCCAAACCCTGTATTGATATCGGCATCTATACCAATAACAGAGAGGACCAACTGGATTTCTGGCAGCATCAGGTAGGTTTGCCCTATGAAGAGCTGTTAAAACTCGGCGGCGGCAGCCAACAACACCGGCACAGCCTGAACGGCTCTATTTTTAAACTCAACCACAGTCGCAATCCAATAACTGACGCACCTCCCTGCGGCTATCAAACGTTGCTGATCGCCCGCGAGGATATTCGTGAGCCGACTCAGCTCCAAGATCCGGATGGCAATCAAGTGATATTGGTGCCTGCAGGCTATCAAGGCATCACACATATCGGCATACGCCTGGAAGTCACCTCAATCTCGCGGTTCTCGACGTTTTATCGAGACGTACTGCAAATCGAGCAAGTCAGCGATGATTGTTTTCGATGGGGTACCACACTGCTCTTTCTGGTCGAAAACCCGCAGCATGTCCCCGCCACCGGCATGCAAGGCTTAGGCTACCGCTATATCACAGTTCAGGTCTGGAACGTCGATGAAGAACATGCGGACTTCCTGGCTCGCGGCGGCGTGGAGGCTCGACCGCCCACGACGCTGGGCACCACTGCCAGAATTTCCTTTATTATGGATCCCGATCAAAACTGGATTGAGGTGTCCCAGCGAGCCTCTCTCACAGGGACGTTGGAGTCGACCAAGACCCCATAATGTTAAGCCCGAGCCGAACGCACAGCACCCCACATTGGGTCCCAGGCTCAGGACAACAATTTGGTACTACAAGCTGGTTCAAAACCAGCTGGATCAAAAAAGCTGGATCAAAACCAGCTTGATCAAAACACAGCCATATCATCAACCAGAGGCAAACCGTGAATCCGCTAACGAATATCATTAACGACCGCGCAGAGGCTCGCAAACAAGGCGACAGTAACGCCGACACCTGTTTCCTGGCGCTGGCGGACCAAGATGGGAAGGCTTCCGTTCGCACTCTGGTGCTGCGCGAAGTCACAGAAAGCCATTTGGTCCTGTTTTTGAACCGCACAAGCCCCAAGTGGCAACTGTTTCAACAAGGCGCGAATTACGAACTACTGCTCTGGTACGCCAGTATGCAACGCCAGTACCGGATCCAGGGCACGATGCAGCCGATCGACCCAAAAATTGTCAAACAAACCTGGCAACGCCGTCCTCAGGGCAGCAAATACCTGGACTACGTCTATGCCGAAATGGCACCGCAGAGCAGTGAAATTGAATCGAGAGAGCAGCTCATCAACGAAATCCAACGGCTCAAGAAAACCTACAAGATTGATGATATGCAGGCACCCGACGACGTCGGCGGTATTGAGCTCATCGCCAACCGTGTTGAGATGCTCGATTTAAATCGGGAGGACCGAATCCACGATCGGCGTGTCTTCTCACTGCAAGATGGGCTTTGGACGGTAAAATATTTGGTGCCCTGATCAGGGCTTTACAGCAGGATGTGGCTGGGTTAAATTTTCCTTGTTCGGGCATCAGGCTTTATGCCTACCACCGTATTGGTCGCTCTAACCAGGGGGAACGTCCAATACGCCGATCGGCACCCTGAAACGTAAAAGGAGGTGATCCCATCGACAGTCAGTCTATGCGGAGAGCCTTCGGGTTATTTTAGTCAATAACTTAACTCGGAGTTTAGCTCTCCATACGTTGACGAAGCCCTGGGGGAATTTCTCCCAGGGCTTTTTCATTTCTGCACCATATATGACTTCCCGCGCATCATGACTATCAAACCACGCCAACAACCTTACTAACCCGACGAATACCTTGCAAATGGGTGAAGCAAGTGTCAGTCGCAGTCGCCAGAAAATCTTCCATAAACGGCGCCTCACGCTGATCCTCCCGGATCGCCGCATAAAGCGTGGACCAGAGACCCGCCTCGCCCATCTTTTTCGCCAAAATCGTCCCATTCATGGTGTATTCAGTTAATGCCCAGTTAGGCAGACAGGCAACACCACGGCCGCTAGCAACCAACTGCACCATCATTGGGGTCAATTCGGCTGTACGCACTTCCAGCGGATCAATATCCGCCGGGTCCAGAAAACCAGAAAACACATCGAGTCGATCACGCTCAACAGGGTAGGTAATCAGTATCTGGTTGGCCAAATCAGCCGGCTCAACAAACCCTTTAGCCGCCAGGGCATGATGCTTGTCCATCGCAAGCAATGCCTCATAGCGAAACAGCGGAACATACTCGATGCCGGGCAGGCTGAGGGGGTCAGAGGTAATCACTAGGTCAAGATCGCCTCTAACCAAAGCCGGTAATGGCGCAAAATTGAACCCACCGGTCAAATCCAACTCAACCTCTGGCCAGTTGCCACGATAACGGTCGATGCAGGGAATCAGCCACTGAAAGCAACTATGACATTCTATACAGATATGCAGACGCCCGGCCTCGCCACCTACCAGCCGGGCCAGGTCCCGCTCCGCATTTTTAAATTGAGGAATTACTTCGTCAGCCAGTAACAACAAGCGGCGACCGGCACTGGTAAATCGTGGTGGCTTGGTCTTGCGGACAAACAAGGAGCAATTCAAGCGCTCCTCCAAATCCTTTAGCTGGTGCGACAATGCGGACTGCGTCAGAAAGAGACGGTCCGCAGCGTCCACCAGACTACCGGTATCACGCAAGGCAACCAGCGTTTTTAAATGCCGCAATTCAATCATCGACTCACTTCCCCTTTAATACCGCTTTATGAAAATTATTCAACTTCCGAGACACAACTTAGCCGTCACATTCATAATAAGAAATATCCGCTGATATCACCAGCGATCAGTAAAACAATACCTTTGGGTCGTAACCCCGTTTGACTCGCACAATTCACTCGTCACAATACCGTCTAGCTTTAAACCACCAGCAGGTAGTTATTCATGTTTAACCCCTCCTTAGTAGTGATAGAAGCATTCGCACAAGAACTCGCCGAAAAGTACATCAACATGTACGGCACCGATGACCATAACACCCACCTGATCGTTTCAAATGCTCGCAATGCCTTAGAAATCATTGCGAACAGTGACGCCCCCTATCACGACATGAATCACACCATCATGGTGACCATGGTGGGTACAGAAATCCTACGCGGTAAAATTTTGATCGAAGCCAATGTCACAGCCAGTGACTGGATCCACTTCGTGATATCTTTACTGAATCACGACGTCGGATATGTCCGCGGTATCTGTCGAGCCGATCGCTCAGGTCGATATACGATTAATGCGAACTACGACACTATCGCCCCACCAGCGGGCTCGACAGACGCCTTCCTGACCCCGTACCACGTAGATCGCGGCAAGCTCTATATCACAGAACGCTTTAAAGATAATGCCAACATCGATCCGGAGATCATCGCCAAAAATATTGAACGCACCCGCTTCCCGGTGCCCACCGCGGAAGATCACCAGGACAGCGGCGACCTCCCAGGCTTGCTCCGCGCAGCGGACCTAATCGGCCAACTGGCCGACCCCCAGTACATCCGCAAAATTTCATCATTATTCGCCGAGTTCGAGGAAACAGGCCAGGCGGCAGCAATGAATTACACCAACGACGCTGATCTGCGTGCCGGCTACCCCGGATTTTTTTGGAACGTCGTGACACCCTTTATTGACGAAGGCCTGCGCTATCTGCGCAGGACGCAGGAAGGTCAGGCGTGGGTGGCTAATCTCTACGCCAATGTCTTCACCGAAGAGCACGAGGCCCCAGCCTATGGCCCAGAACGCCGCAGCGAGGGCGATCCTCGGCTTGAGCCTAAGGATCCAGGCGAACAACCGCAGCTGACAACCCAGGAAAATATTCCAGAACGAAGGCGCAACCGGAAGTAAGCCGACTAGGCATCCCCCAACTAATTCGTGGCTTTGCGCCGCAAGCGTAAAACACGAATGCCGGCAGGCGTTTCGCCCCGCGAAACACGGAGAGGCAGCGTCCCCAACCAATTCGTGGCTTTGCACCACAAGCGCAAAACACGAATGCCGGCAGGCGTTTCGCCCCGCGAAACACCGAGAGGCGGCGTCCCCAACCAATTCGTGGCTTTGCGCCACAAGTGCAAAACACGAATGCCGGCAGGCGTTTCGCCCCGCGAAACACCGAGAGGCGTTCCCAACTAGGCGTCCCCAACTAGGCGTTCCCAACTAAAATTGTCATGCAGGCGATAAATCCGTACAATCAAAAAGCTCGCCAGAGGGCTCTGCATCTACAACAATATAAACATAGCACCCATGTTCGGGTCCATTTCCTTCATTTGACACACCGGTTAATTTGCATGCAGAACAGTGTCTCTGCCCTGTCGGGTATCAGTGAGCCAAGTTCCAGTCTGAACGACGAAATCGCCTCCACTTCTAAACTCAAGATCTGCTTGCTAGGTTATCGCAGCAATCCTTACAGCGGTGGGCAGGGCATCTACATTCGCTATCTGAGCAAAGCACTGGTCAGGCAGGGTCATCAGGTTGATGTCATCTCCGGCGAACCCTACCCGATCCTCGACTCTGGGGTTAACCTGATCAAGCTGCCCGGTCTCAATTTATTCGAGGCCGAAAATCATGTCACGGCCCTTCGACCCCGCCATATGCTGTCCTATACGGATTTTTTTGAATGGTTCAGTATGTTCACCGGCGGGTTCCCTGAACCTTATACCTTTGGTCGGCGGCTGGTGAAATACTTTCGCCGGCATAAACCCGATTACGATATTGTTCATGACAACCAATCCCTGTGCTTTGGCTTGCTCAATTT
>JABMOJ010000015.1 GCA_013204195.1 SAR86 cluster bacterium | reverse complement strand
GCTGGTATGGTTTTGCGATGGACGTTGAGGCGGCTGGTAAAGCAATAGCAGGGTTGCGCCGAGCCCACGAAATACATAAGCGCCCCGCTGCTTTCGATGAATTGGAAATTAGCATTACACCCCGCGGGCCACTGACTCGAGAAACATTGGATGGCTATGCAGCGCTTGGGGTTAAGCGTTTGATTCTGCTGCAGACAGGTCGTACCAAGGACGCGTTAATTGAGTTTGTGGAGCGCACCGCGCGGACGTTTTTGTAGTCTGACAGATGAGTTAGTGCGCCTTGGTTGTTGCTCCGCCAGTATTTTCTCTGGCAGAGCTTTGCCCTGCGGCGCTTTTACTTAAGCGCTTAAGTGAAAGCGCTTTGACCTAAGAGCTAGCGCTCGTAATAGGTATAGCCTCGCATGCTGGCAGCGAATGCGTTCATGATGGTGGTGCGTTCCGTGGCGGTAATTTTGCCTTCCCGTACGGCTCTCTCTGCGGTACGGCGGAAGCGGTCTTGCATTTGTTGCGGGTTGTACTCCACGTAACTCAGGACGTCAGCGATACTGTCGCCCTGGATCTCGTGAACGAATTCGGTGCTGCCATCGTCCAGAATACGCACGCTGACGACGTTGGTATCGCCGAACAAATTGTGCAGATCCCCTAGCGTTTCTTGGTAAGCGCCGACCAGGAAGGTGCCGATAATATATTCTTCGTCTGCCTTTAGTTCATGCAGTGGCAGGGTGCGCTTGGTGTTGTGAGTGTCGACAAATTTATCGATCTTGCCGTCACAGTCACAGGTAATGTCGGCAATGATGCCTTGGCGAGAGGGTTCTTCTGCCAGACGATGTATCGGCATGACCGGAAAAATCTGATCAATGGCCCAGACATCAGGTAAGGACTGGAACAGGCTGAAATTACAGTAGTAAATATCAGACAACAGCTCTCTGAGCTTCTCCAGTTCTCGATGCTCACGTGGCGCCTCATCGGCCAAGTCGAGCAGCTGGTGCATAATTTGCAAGAATAAATTTTCAGACAATGATCTGGAACGCAGGTTGATCTGCCCGGCTTTGAACAGCTCTCGAGTTTCATCTCGATAGAACAGAGCGTCGTTATAGCATTCCTGTATGTTGCGCGCGTTGGCTTTGCCCTGCATTTCCCACAGCTTTTGAATCATCTGATGTTCGTCAGTGCCGATGGCGTCAGGTAAAGGGCCGGGTTCGAAGTTAGCGACGTCGAGCACGTTGAAGAGTAAAACCGAGGAGTAGGCCACCGTCGCACGGCCTGATTCTGTGATGATCGTTGGGTGTGGCACATCGTTAGGGTCGAGGGTTGTCATCACGACCTCGATAATATCGGCGCAATACTCGTCCAAGGTGTAGTTCCGGGAATGCATATAGTTGCTCTTCGAGCCGTCATAATCGACCGCCAGCCCGCCACCAAGATCAAGATAACCCATGTCGGCACCCTCGCTCACCAGGTCACGATAAACCTGACATGCTTCGAGTACACCGGTGCGAATATCACGAATATTAGGAATCTGCGATCCCAAGTGATAGTGCAATAACTTCAGGCAGTCGAGCATGTCTTCTGCTTTAAGCGTGTCCACAAGACTCACTAGCTGAGCGATCGTCAAACCGAAAATGCTGCGGTCACCGCTGGAGGCATTCCAGTGGCCGCCCACCATGGATGCCAGTTTGACGCGAACGCCGATCAAGGGTTTGATGCCTAGGGCCCGACTGCGCTCGATGATAATCGGCAGTTCTGTCAGCGTTTCGATCACGAAAAAGACCCGGTAACCCATCTTGCAAGCTTGTAGTCCAAGATCGACAAACTCTTCGTCTTTGTAACCGTTGCAGACGATACAAGCTTCCTTTGACTCCAGATGAGTCAGGGCAATCAGTAGTTCCGGTTTGGAGCCCGCCTCCAGGCCATGACCATATTTGGCTCCGACTTGTGCGATCTCTTCGATGACGTGACTTTGCTGGTTGACCTTGACGGGGAATACGCCACGATAAGGTGCTTGGTAATTAGCTTGAGTGATGGCGCGGTTGAAGGCCTCATTCAGTTTGATGATCTGCTGCGCCAGCAGGTTCTCAAAGCGCAGCAAGACCGGCATGTCCATGCCCCGTTCCTTGATCTCATTGACTAGGTCGATCATTGACACCTTGTGGGAGATGCCATCTTTGGCTTCAGCGGCAACGGTGACCTCGCCCTTGGCGGATACGCCGAAGTAGCCGGCACCCCAGTTATTGATGCCATAGAGATCGGCGGAAAGATCGGCGGACCAGGCATGACTAGCAAGTTTTTTCAATGGAGACGCTCTTTGGCTGAGTGTTGCAAAATGACGGCGCAGGCGCCCTGTAAGGGCGCAGAATAACGCTTTTTAGCTGTGAGCAAAAGCAACGCTGACACGCAGCGGTGATTGGTTTGACCTGGCTATTCAAAAAGTTGATCAATTTCCCCTAAAAGGCGCTCAGGGTCGGCGAGGCGCGCGATCCATTGCCGAGGAATACCCTGCCCACCACCCATGCCGAAAGCCGCGCCACAGGCGGCACCCAACATGATGGATCGGCCGCAATTATCGCCGCCAGCGAGAATATTTTGTCGAATAGCTGAGGTAAAAGATTCCGCGGACTGAAGATTGTGCAGCAGGCTCGCCATACCGCGTCCGACGTCACAGTTGAGACCATACTTGGCGGTGACCTCAAGCACAGAGCCCGTTTCTGCCAACGCCGCACGCAGATGGGCTTGAGTGGTCTCAGAGCCAGCCTGCAGGCCCGCGTCGATCGCTGAAGCAACGGACTCGCCGAGAATCAAATCACGTAAAGTGTGACTGGCGACCTGGCCATAATCAACCGCACGGGGGGCGTTGTTAGTGACGCGAATGGCGCTCGTTACCATGGTCATCAGATTGGCGTTATCTGCATGGCGGGCGATCAGTGAGGGTAATTTACTCAGCGCGGGTAACTGTTCATCATCGGCGCCCGGATAGTCCTCAGTCGCCGCCAACGCGCTCACCAGTGCCAGACTGTAGCGCAAAGATTCTTCTGGGTGCGGTAGCGCCTGAGCCATGCGCGTCGCTTCTTCGATCAATCGTTTCCCCGTATAACGCTTGGCCGCAGCCAGTATCTTGATGAGGAGCGTGGAACGCTGTTTGTCATCCCCGCTGAACTCAAGCTCATGCGCTAGGGTGATTTGTTGATTCTCGTTCTGATACAGGGTGTCGAGTGTCTGTCGAGTGGGCCGATCGATATAACCGACGAAGGCGCCGCCGTAGCCGAAATGAGCCCTGAAAGTGTCTTGATATTGGTGGCGGTCGTACTGGCCTTGGTTCGACAGCATCGCACTCAATAATACCCAGGCTTGTTCGCCATAGTGAGAGAACTCGCCAGCCGTCTTTTTCTCATGGGCAAAGTAGCCAACATTACCGGCATAGTCGGAGGCGGTGGGCGCCCGGAACTCTGGGGTCTGCGGAGCCAGTTCTAGTAGTCGCGGCTGGCTGTAAAGCCAATGCAGCCCCATGGTGGCGGCATCGGCGACGAAGGCGCCGAGGATGGCATTTTTAGCGCGATCAATTTGGGCTGACTTCATTGGGACTATTTCCGGAGAAGAATACTGCTGAGTATAAGCTGATGTTTAGCGAAAGGTCAGCCTAGTTACCCAAGACACGGTTCAGTGTGTGTGGTTTAGTGAGCCCGATGGGCCGCTCTGTGGTGGACCCGTGTGCGCCGGAAGCCGGGTTGGCGTATAATTTTGTCTTCCCTGCATGGAGTACAGCAATGAATACGGAGCAACTAATGGACGAACTACGATTCGATGGACAAGTGGCGCTAGTAACGGGTGCAGGTCGAGGGCTTGGCCGGGAACATGCATTATTGTTGGCGTCCAGAGGCTGCAAGGTTGTTGTCAATGATCTGGGTAGCGCCTATGACGGTACTGGTGCCAGTGAAAAAAGAGTCGCCGACGAGGTGGTGGCGGAGATCCGTGCTGCCGGTGGTGAGGCCATTGCCAACTTTGATTCTGTTGAGCAGGGCGAGCTGTTAGTGGCTGCAGCGTTGGCAGCTTATGGCCGGCTGGATATTGTGATCAATAATGCCGGCATCCTAACGCCTGAGACCTGGTCTGAGCTGACTCTTGAGTCTTGGCAGCGGACCATTAATATTAATCTGACCGGTGTGTTCACCGTGATGAAAGCGGCTTGGCCAGTATTTGTCGAGCAACAATATGGGCGCTGTGTAATGACCTCATCGCCGGCCATTTTTGGGGCCGGTGTGGCAGCCTATGCGGCCAGCAAGTCGGGTTTGTTAGGTCTTGCCAATTCACTCCAATTCGAAGCGCGTAAACTCAAGTTGGATATCAAGTGTAATTTGTTAGTGCCCCAGGCAGATACTCGAATGGTTCGCGATTTTGCTTCGGCCATCGATGATCGGCGGGTCCAGCAGGGTCGTCCACCCGCGCGATCGGCACCACCGGAGATGCTGGCAAGGCTATCGCCGAGTAGGGTCTCTGCCATGGTCGCGTGGTTAGCGCATTCCTCCTGCGCCGCTGAAGCTTCAATCCATGAGGCCGGGGCCGGCTACTTTGCGCGATTAAATTGGGCTAGGTCTGCGCCATTGTTTGCCACTGAGAAAGAAGGTTTGGCGGGTGCGCCGATGCCAGAGAATGTGCGTGATGGCCAGGCGACGCTGGCGGACTTCGAGCATGGCCATATGCCGGTTTCAGGAGATGGCACCATGGGCGGGCCCAGTGCGCTTGAGCAAGTTTTGCGGCATATTAAAACCGCTGACTAGGTATTATTTGGTTTTTTTGGTTCGACTCGCGCCGTGACTTTGATCGCCTTTAGTTGGTTGGAAAAGGGTGTCAAGTTAGGTGTCAATTCTGTTATGTTCTAAGTCAGCCTGAACTGTTGTGCTAACAATTTTTCAGACCAAGTGTTCATTACGAGGAATTTTTATGTCATTCAAACCCAGTTCCATCGAGGCGCTTAATCTACTGCTGCAATTCGATCGCGCCAATCAAGGCAGCGGTATCAAGGTCCATTCCAATGCCCGCCCGGAAGTGATTGCCGCATGCGAATTATTGTTTGCCAAAGGCCTGATCGATCAAGCCGATGGCGGTTTCCTGACTGACGCGGGTCTCGAGGCCTTGCTCCACGTTCAGGTGCTGGCCAGCTTGTTAAACGAACATGCTGTGGCATAGGCTAATCCGGGTCGGCATTTAATTGCCGATGCAGCTTGGCGCGATCCACATCGAAACGCCGACCTGCGGCGTAAAATAACGGAATTGCCAGGAACGATATCATGGTGAAATACAACAGCGCAGTGGTGTAGGGCTCAGTATCGCCCTGCACGATCAGGTGGTCGACGTAGATTCCGGCAGCACTGACACCGATGGCCACCCCGGCCATGTTCAATAAGAG
>JABMOJ010000224.1 GCA_013204195.1 SAR86 cluster bacterium | reverse complement strand
TGATCCAGCAGTTGACCCAGCTCTTCCACTGAATTGCAGACATCCGCGCGCAGCAGGTTTTCGCCGAAAAACTGATGGAACATCTGCCCAATGGGCGACTTCAGAAAGGCCACACCGCCAGAGTGGCCGGGGCAGTGCCATGAATAGGAGCCGTCCTGCGCATAGTGGACCAATGCCCTGAAAAACGGCGGTGACAAACCATCGAGATAGGTTTTAGCCTCGCGGATAATATGCCGGGCCACAAACTCTGGCGTGTCCTCGAACATATGAATAAATCCGTGCAACTCGCGCAGGATATCATTCGGGATATGCCTTGACGTTCGGGTTTCGCCATATAAATAGATAGGGATATTGGCGTTTTTATGTCTGATTTCTTTGACGAAGGCCCGCAACTGTAACAGCGCGCCATCGGTCTCCTCCGCGGAGCCGGAGCCGAACTCTTCGTCATCGATGGACAGAATAAACGCCGATGCGCGCGATTGCTGTTGCGCAAATTGCGACAGATCACCGTAACTGGTGACGCCCAGGACCTCCATTTGCTCTTTTTCGATGGCATCGGCCAAGGCACGGATACCGAGACCTGAATTATTTTCAGATCGAAAGTCTTCATCAATGATGACAATAGGAAAGCGAAACTTCATAGCTATCTCCCAGCGGCCTAAAATCCGCCGAGGGAGTATTTTCGGGCGTAATCCGGCACTGCAAAGCGCCTACGATATAGATGATATAAATCTTAGTCAAAGACCAAAATCAGTAATTTTGCGCCGTCTAATACCGAACACAACCCGCGCCGATCATAGCGCTTAGAAAACCGTAGAGCCCAGCATTTTCGCGCCACACCGGCCTACAATAGCCAATCATTTGGACTTATCTGACGCACGCCTAAAACAGCACTGGATATTGAAGCGGTGGCACTATAAGATGGCGCGCCTTTTCACAAGCACTTTTTGATCCTTTTACACAGAGCATAGAGCCATGACTGACCTGAGCCGCTATCGGAATATCGGCATTTTCGCCCACGTAGATGCTGGTAAAACCACCACCACCGAACGTATTTTGAAACTGACCGGCAAGATTCACAAGATCGGCGAGGTCCATGACGGCGCAGCGACCACCGACTTTATGGAGCAGGAACAGGAGCGTGGCATTACTATCCAGTCAGCTGCGACCACGGCTTTCTGGAAAGAGCATCGTCTGAACATCATTGACACACCTGGACACGTGGACTTCACCATTGAAGTCTACCGCTCCTTGAAGGTGCTGGATGGCGGCGTTGGTGTGTTCTGTGGATCCGGTGGTGTTGAACCCCAATCCGAGACTAACTGGCGATACGCGAACGAATCAGAAGTGGCTCGAATCATTTTCGTTAACAAGCTGGACCGACTCGGCGCAGACTTCTACCGCGTGATCAAGCAGGTCGAAGACGTTCTGGCAGCCAAGCCGTTAGTCATGGTATTGCCAATCGGTGAGGAAGAGAACTTCGTCGGTGCAGTTGATCTTGTCACCATGAAAGCCCACATCTGGGATGATTCCGGCGACCCCACAGGCTATGTGATTACCGACATTCCAGAGAACATGCTGGAACTCGCAGCTGAATACCGCGAAAAGCTGATCGAGACAGCTGTTGAACAAGACGAAGACATCATGATGGCCTACCTTGAGGAAGGTCAGGAACCCACTATCGATGAGCTCAAGCGCTGCGTCCGCAAGGGTACCATCGCGCTGGAGTTTTTCCCGACGTTCTGTGGTTCGGCGTTTAAGAACAAGTGTATCCAGATGATGCTGGATGGGGTTATCGATTACCTGCCAAACCCAACAGAAGTGACCCCGCAGCCAGAGGTTGATTTGGAAGGCGTTGAAACAGGGACATTCGCGATTGTCGACCCAGACAAGCCGCTGCGCGCCCTGGCCTTCAAAATCATGGACGACCGCTTCGGCGCTCTGACTTTTACTCGAATTTACTCCGGCAAGCTCAAGAAGGGCGACACCGTTCTGAACACCTTTACGGGTAAGACTGAGCGTATTGGTCGACTGGTCGAGATGCATGCCAACGAGCGTATCGAGATCGACTCGGCAACAGCGGGCGATATCGTCGCCTTGATCGGCATGAAAAACACCCAGACTGGGCACACCCTGTGCGATCCTAAGTTTCCGGCAACCCTGGAGCCCATGGTTTTCCCGGAACCCGTGATTTACATTGCGGTATCGCCAAAGGACAAGACTGCTGCCGAGAAAATGGGCATGGCATTGTCAAAAATGATTCAGGAAGACCCCTCTTTCAGAGTGGAAACCGATATCGAATCTGGC
>JABMOJ010000223.1 GCA_013204195.1 SAR86 cluster bacterium | reverse complement strand
GACTGCAACGACTGCAACGACTGCAACGACTGCAACGACTGCAACGACTGCAACGACTGCAACGACTGCAACGACTGCAACGACGAGTACCTAATCTCAGTTTTTGATTAGCAAGATGTGTAGAATAAAGAAATGGAGCCTTCTGGCTCCTTTTTTTTGCCCCCTATAGTGTTTTGATCGAGTCGAACAGATGAGTAAAACTTGGTGGTTCGCCGCCCCATTAACGGTCATGCTGTTGGTGAGCCTTGATAGCCCGAGCCTTCGCGCCTCTGACTACGGTACTCGGGGCTTAATCGATATCCCCACCGCTCGCATGGCCGCTGACGGCACGCTGACTGCCACCGCGGCCATTCAGTCGCGAACCAGCGCCTACGCGCTCACCTATCAAGCGACGCCCTGGCTGGAAACCACCTTTCGTTATACCGGCTTTAACGATTTTTTCTATTACGATCGAAACTATGAAGCCAAGGTGCGCTTGTTACAAGAGGGCCCGCGCCTGCCTCAGGTGGCCATCGGGATAAGGGACGTGGTGGGCACCGGGGCCTTTGGGGCGGAGTATCTCGTGGCCTCGAAAACCATCGACAACTTTGACTTTACCCTGGGGGTGGGCTGGGGCCGATTGGCGGGTAAGGGTGATGTGTCGAATCCCCTGAAACTCATCTCCGATGAGTTCGTGGTTCGTGATCAAAACACAGGTAAGGGTGGGAAAGTCTCTACGGGCAGTTTTTTCAGCGGCGACAAAGTCGGCTTCTTTGGTGGTCTGCGTTATCAGTTTCAGGGCCTGCCAGTGTCTGCCCTGCTGGAGTACAACCCGGATCAGTATGATTTTGAAGTGAACGGCGGCGGTTTGCGCCCGAAGTCGCCCTGGAGCGTTGGCCTGGATTGGTCGGTGGCGCCCGGTATCATGCTGTCGTTGTCGCGCCAGCATAACGAGGAGTGGGGCCTCAGTCTGTCGGCGGCGCTGGACACCGTGTCTCTGGCGTCGAAGAGTGTCCCGCGCTATATGAAGTCGAGCCTGGATATGACGGCAGAGGAGTTGCCTGCCGGCCTCGATGGCCAGAGCTGGTATGATAATCTGCTGTTTGATATGGAGCGCTCAGGGTTATTGCTGCTCGAGGCGGGTATACCGAGCGGCTCGAGGACGGCCGATCTGGTGATCGGCAATCAAAAATTCCCGGTCTGGGCCGACGCAGTATCTCGAACGGTGGTGCTGGCAGACTTACATTTGCCGCGAAATATCACCTCGGTGAATCTGGTGATTGAAGATAATGGTCATCGAGTGCATTCCCTGCGCACGGTCTTGCCGTCTCGGCAGGTGAAGACCACCGTGAGGAAGTCCGTGCGCAATGCTGCCTTTGCGGGGCAAGTACAGATATTGCCGGCGCTACCCCTTGACAAGGTGGACCACAAAACCAATTTCGTGACGCGCAAGGTGGCCTTTGACGTGAACATTGGCAACCGCCTGCAATTGTTTGATCCCGATGACCCCGCCCGCTATCAACTTTATCTGAAACTGGGCGCCAATCTGGCGCTGCCAAGGAACTGGACCTTACGTGGAGCCTACGGCGTTAACCTGCATAATACCTTCGATGAAAGTACTCGTAGTTCAGACTCTATCTTGCCGCATGTGCGCACCGACATAGTGCGGTATTTGCAAGAGGGTGAGTCGGGGTTGGACTCATTATTCCTGGATAAGCGCAGTACTTGGCAAAATGGCCTGCACTATCGACTCTTCGGCGGCGTGCTGGAAGAAATGTACAGTGGCGTGGGCGGCGAAGTACTTTATCAGCCTCATGCCTCGCGGCTGGCCTTTAGCGTCAGTGCTAACTGGGTGAAGCAACGGGATTATGCGAAAACTTTTGATCATCTGGATTATCAGACCACCACCGCCTTTGTCAGTGCTTTTTGGGCCACGCCGTTTTATCATTACGACGCGGCCGTGCATGTGGGACGGTATCTTGCCAAAGATGTGGGCGCCACCTTCGAATTGCGCCGAACCTTTGATAATGGCTGGATGATCGGCCTCTGGGCCACTCTGACGGATGTGCCTTTTGATGATTTCGGTGAGGGTAGCTTTGACAAAGGCATGTATTTCCGAATTCCACTAAATGGCTTGTTTGGCAATAGCACCCGTGCCGCCTACGCCATGCGGATGCGGCCCATTCAGCGAGATGGCGGCCAGCGGTTAGAGGATTATAGTGGCAACCTGTGGTTCGATCTGCGCGGCTCACGGTATGATGCCTTTAACGACCAGCGCCCAAGGATGACACCGTGAGGGGTTTACCAAACACGCGACGATGCAGACGGTTGGCCGGGATCTTGATAGCCATGCTGTTGACGCCACTGCTTAACGCCTGCACCGTGAGCTCAAGCCAGTGGACGGCCCTGCAAGGGGCCTTCAAAACCGCCGAAGATGAATTGGCGCCCTATCGCTGGCAAGTGACTCGCGGCGACTATCAAGGGCAGGTCATTGCCGTAGCCTTGACGGAGGGGAAAACGCTGTTCGCGAACCGCGCAGAAGATGTGATTGCCTTTGATGGTTGGATGATCACGGAAGTCAAAGGCTTGGGCCTGACATCTGAACAATGGATGATTGAAGGCGCCGTGGGCGAACGCCAGTTTGCGGATGGCAAGTGGCCCATGAGCAAGCATCACTGCGAGGCCTGGCAGGTGCCGCAGGTTCTGCCCTTGTCAACTTATCGGCAGGACTGTGTGGGTGACGATAACGTCAGCTATACGAATAGGATCGATCTTGATAAGGCCGGCCAGATCATGAGAATTGAACAAAATATTGGCTTGCAAGAAGGTTTCCCAAATAACACTCTGGTGCTTGAAAAGCGCTGATAGCCGATGGCTATCGCCGCGGCACGACAATGTGAGGAACAGGCTCGAATGAAATGTTTTGATGTGGATGGGATCTTGAATCTTTCGGCGATGGGGTTGCTGGGCGTTTTTCAACAGCTTAGGTTTAAACAGCTTAGGTTTAAACAGCTTAGGCTCAAACAGACTAGCGCCAAACTGCTGAGTGTTACGCTGCTCAATACCGCGCTATTAATGCCTGGCGGCATCCAGGCGGCGGAGGTTTCGCCGGCCATGCTGCTGCAGGCGCAAAGTATGTCGCAAAGTATGTCGGCCGCAGAGCAAGAAAAGCTGGCTAAGCAGTTCGGCTTTGACCGCAGCCAGATCAAGGGCGATACGGGTGCAGCCACAGAATTAGCGCTACCCGCTGAGCCATTGAAGCAGGCTCAGCAGGTTGAAGTGCTGGCGCCAAACCCCCAGCGTTTACGATTTGGTGAAGACCTGTTTAATCACAAGGTGAGCAGCTTTTCGGTGACCGATAATGCCCTGGTGCCGAAAGATTATCGTCTGGGTACCGGCGACGAATTGCAAATCGCGCTCTATGGTAAAGAGACTGATAA
Organism: SAR86 cluster bacterium; assembly: GCA_013204195.1. Classification (GTDB taxonomy): domain Bacteria; phylum Pseudomonadota; class Gammaproteobacteria; order Pseudomonadales; family Azotimanducaceae; genus UBA4582. Next base: position 1,891 of record JABMOJ010000223.1, on the reverse strand, counting down.
TTATCTGCTAGAAATTGGCCGCGAGGGCGAGGTGCAGCTACCCAAAGTCGGGCCCCTAGTGCTGGCAGGGCTGCAATTTGAAGACGCCAGAGACCTGATTCAACGGCAAGTGCAAGAGCGCTTAATCGGCGTCGACGCGGTGGTGACCATGGGCCGCATGCGGGCGATCAGCGTGTTTATGGCCGGTGAACTGAAGGTGCCGGGGTCCTATTCCGTATCGGCGCTGTCGACGGTGAGCCAGGCATTGTTTGTGGCCGGTGGCGTGAGCCCCATCGGCACCCTCAGAAATATCCAGGTGAAGCGGGCGGGTCGCACGATCGCCGTCTTTGATACCTATGACCTGCTGCTGCGCGGTGACATTGACCAGGATGTGCGGCTGCAATCCGGTGATGTCGTGTTCGTACCCCCCTATGATCGCCTGGCAATCATCACCGGTGAGGTGAAGCGCCCCATGGCCTATGAACTGGCAGATAATGAGACGGCGGCAAATCTGGTAGACATGGCTGGCGGTTATGCGCGAGACGCTTATCCTGCCGCAGCGGTATTGCTACGTAAGGCTCAAGGCAAAAATCTACCCACCGTCTTGAATGTTGACCTAGTGGCGAACCTCACCGCCGTCAAGTTGTTCGACGGCGATACGCTGCGAATTCCCCCGTCTTCGGCGGCCTATGATAATGCCATTGAAATCAAGGGCGCAGTGGTCAGACCGGGGATCTATGGCTGGTTCGACGGGCAGCGCGTTTCTGACCTATTGAGCTCTGTGAAGGGTGATTTGCTGCCAACGGTGGATGTCAACTATGCTCTGATCGTACGCGAGAAAAATCAGCGTCTCGAGATCGAGATCAATAGTTTCAACATTGGCGATGCGATTCTACATCCCGGTAGCCATATGGACCCATTGCTGGCGCCCAGAGATCAATTGATACTCTTTAATTTGGTTGATCTTGCCGGTTTGACGGCGGCTAACACTCGTCAGGCCTTGCTAGCGCCGATTTTGAAAAAGTTAGGTGCCCAGGCCAAGCAGGGTCAACCGGTGGAAATTGTCTCTATCTCCGGCGCTGTCAAGGCGCCAGGAGACTATCCTCTAGAGCCTGGTGACCGCACTTATGACCTGCTGTTTGCCGCTGGCGGCTTAGATGATTCTGTATATCTGCCCGCCGCTGAGCTCCGGCGTATTGTTAACCAGGGTAGTGGCGCCGTTGCAACCGATTATCAGGAATTGTCTTTGGAGTACACGGACGACATAGACAGCGTCAACAACGTCCTCTTGCAGTCCCGAGATCATCTGATGGTGCGGTCCATTCCCGATTGGAATCCGTCGGAATCAGTCGAAGTGACCGGCGAAGTCAAATTTCCAGGTAGGTATCGGATTCGGCGCGGCGAAACCCTGTCTCAGGTCGTAGCTCGCGCCGGTGGTTTGACACCTGATGCCTTTTCCCAAGGGGCCGTATTCACGCGAGACGCTATCGCGAAACAGGAATCTGAAAGAGCCAGAGAGTTCGCCAGCAATATTCGCAATAGCTTTGCGGCTTCACTGCTGACTCAGGAGGTGCAATCCACCAGTTTTGATGAAATAGGAACCATTACTCAGGCTCTGGATGATTTCACGGGCAAGGGCCGCATGCTGATCAATCTGGAGAGTGCATTGACGGGCGACGTCGACGCGGACCTAGTGGTGGTGGGCGGAGACCAATTGCAGATTCCCCCTGTAAGCCACACCATTACCGTTATCGGAGAGGTTCGGCGCCAGGGCACGCATTCCTTTACGCGCAATCTCGAGGTGAAGGATTATGTCAACCTGTCAGCGGGAATGACCGCCAGGGCCGACAAGAAAGAGGTCTACATTGTCAAAGCCGATGGCTCGGTGGTGATACCGCAAACCAGTTGGGTC
>JABMOJ010000222.1 GCA_013204195.1 SAR86 cluster bacterium | reverse complement strand
GGCTCTTTATCTAAAGCCGCTGAGGGCTCTTTATCTAAAGCCGCTGAGGGCTCTTTATTTAGCGCCGCTGAGGGCTCTTCAAGTCTGGTACTAAAAGGGGTTTGGCTCAACGAGGGTAATTATTCGTTGAGTCAGTATCAGCGGGTCGGTGGCAAGGGTATCCATGGGGGGGTTGATGTGCGCCTGGGGGCACCGGTTCGCGCACGTGGACAACCCGCCAGCAATGACTGGTCGCTGGCATTGTTCAACCTGGGATTGCCTGCCCATGCCGCGAGATTCACATTGGACACTCGCGACGCCCTGGCGTTGGATCTCAACTACCGTGAAATCACCCAACAACTGAATAACTCAGGTTTATCACCGTATCAGGGTGTTGAGCATTTAGTGCTGACCGACAACTGGATCGCCGGCAGCCATTCCGACAGCTTCGACCAAGGCTTGATCAATCAGCCATTGAACCGCGCGCTGGTGCGCCGCGTGTTGCAGTTGGACGTCAGCCAGAAAATCAACGCTGATTGGAAAATAACTAGCCAAGTGGCGCTAGAGAAACAAACCGGTCATCGCCTTAAGGGCATGGCCATGTATACCAATGCGGCTAATCCCCATGGGGTCCTGCTGCCCAATCCGGTAGATCAACAAACCCATCGTTTTGCGCTGAGCAGCCAGTATAACGATGGCGCCACCGCCGCTAGCCTGGGTTATCATTTTACGGGCTTTAACAATCATTTTCGCGCACTGACCTGGCAGAATCCTTTTCTCAGCGGGCTCGGCACTGCACTCGACTATCCTGCAGGAGTAGGCAGTTATGTCAGCGCGCCTGACTACAGCACGCATCAATGGCTTGCGAGCGCCGGCCATCAACTAACCAAGCGGATCCGTTTGACCTTGGACGGCAGCGTCGCCAGCACTCGACAAGATGAGAACCTGATTCCGCTTGAAGAGATCGACGGCCGACAGGCTGACATTGACCAGCCGGTCGATCGACTGGACGGCGCCTTAAGGATCAACACCCTGCGCCTGGCTATCCTGACGCAACCGCTGAGGCGCCTGGCTGTAAACTTTCGCTATGGTTTCAAGCAACGTCAGAATTCCTTTCAGCGCTATGCCTGGCCCTCGAACTGGGGTGTTAGCGGCGATACATCTGATACTGACTCGAGCATTAATAATCGGCCCCTGAATCTTGAGCAGGACACCTATCGCGTGGATGCCAATTGGCGGCTAAAAAACCGCACTCGAATTCAGCTGCGATATGATTACCTGCGCACCGCGCGCAATTTCGCGGCGGTCAATCTCACTCGCGAAGACCGCTATGCCGTGACGGTGTATCTGCCGGGCTCGGCCCGACTCAAACATCGCCTGAGCCTGACACTGAACGACCTTGCCGGCTCCACCTACGAATGGTCTCGTGGATTTTTTCAAGAATTCTCGACAGATCTCATCAATCAAATTCCTGCCAATCAACGCTGGAACAATCACCCATTACTACGTCAATACAGTGTCTCGAATCAGGAAAAAACTGGCCTTCAATGGCTCACCACGTATCAGCCAGACTCAGCTTGGACCCTGCAGCTCAAAGGCGAAACCGACTGGGTCAATTTCGACAAGAGCGAGCTCGGCCTAACCGATGTCCGTGACACCCATGCCAACCTCAGCGCCAGCTACCGACACTCGCCTCGCCTCAACAGTTGGGGCTGGGTTGATTATCGCGTCAACCAACGCCGCCAAACGGGTCGGGACTTTCTTGGCGGGATCAATAAACCGGCGAATATCAGTTTGCCGCCCTATCCCCAGGGCAGTGACCCAAGTCGGAATTACCAGACTGACCAGGACAATACCGCGACCGCGGTGGGCGCCGGTATCGACTGGCAATTCAATGAGCGCCTGTCGGTCAGCACCAGCTATAGCTGGCTTCATGGCTTAGAAATCTTTGATATCCAGGCCAATGGCGCCCGCGATCTGAATAGCGAGAATTTACCGAATATCGAGACTCAATTGCACAGCCTCGACAGCAAGTTACATTTTGAATCTAGCGAGCGACTCTCTTTGACCCTGCAACATCAGTACCTGCGCTTTGCCAACAACAACTGGCAGTGGCAGAACGTCAGCCACGACGCCATGCGTCAGGTACTCGGTGGTGGCCAGCGCAACCCCAATGATGTCATCCACCAACTGACATTCAGCCTGCAATATCGCTTTTAGGAGATCAATACTGTGGATTTCAGCACTGAAGATTATGGACGCCGAATTATCTATGGACGCAGTGGTCAGTCGCTTTTCACGTCTCGCTTTCGCTTAGCTGTTGTTGCTGTTCTAGTAACACTGTTGCTAACTGGCTGCGGCGGTGGCGGTGGCGGTATCGCCGCACCCCAGGTCAGCCCCGGCCCCGTCGCACCTAATGGCCCGGTGACGCCAACCCCTGTACTACCCACACTCAACCTACCTAACGAATATGCCAAGGCGGAACAGGTGATCGCGACGATCACAGCAGTTCGGATTAATTCAGCGCCGTTAGTGGATTTTACCTTGGTGAATAGCGATGGCATGGGTCTGACAGGCCTGACTAATGCCAATGTTAGATTCCATATTGCCAAACTGGTACCTGGCACTGATGGCGACAGTAGCTATTGGCAGAGCTACGTCAACCGCCTTGCAGTACCCAGCGTCAATCCCGATAAACCTACCGACATTCAGGCCACCGCTGAGCGTGACGGCACCCTAACGGATCATGGTGATGGCACCTATACCTATTTGTTTAACACTGATATCGCGCAGATCACCACACCTTTGGCGGTAAGCTTCGAGCCATTACTGACCCATCGAGTGGGTATCCGATTCTCAGGCGGTCCGGTGAGTAATCCGAGTTACGACTGGATTCCAGCCACACAATCGCGCACCGGCATTGCCCATCGCGACATTGTTGCCAATGAAAGCTGTAATAGCTGTCATCAGACATTGGCAGCCCACGGCGGCTACTACAACGACATGCAGGTCTGTGTTCTGTGTCACAACCCGGTCTCCACAGAACCCAATTCTGGCGTCAGCCTCGACTTCAAGGTCATGATTCATAAGATTCACCAGGGCAGTGACTTACCGAGTGTTATCCATGGCGAGCCCTATCAGGTTTATGGATTTGGCGATCGGCTGATCGACTTCAGCGAAGTCATCTTTCCCCAGGACAGTCGCAACTGCGGCACCTGTCACGCCGGCACCGCCACCCAGAGTGCCAAAATTCACACATCAACGTTGACCCAGGACGGTGATAACTGGGCCGAAGTCCCGTCTAGAGAAGCCTGCGGCGCCTGTCATGACGATCTGGATTTCGCCACCCACTTCGGCGACCAAGTAGATAACAGCGGCTGCCAGAGTTGTCACAGTGCTACTGGCTTGGCGGGCACTGTCGCCAGCGACCACTTCAACGAACGGGTTGAGGGAGCCTCACAATTTGCCATCAACGTGCATGGCATAACCCAGACAGCACCCGGCGAGTTACCCCGCATCCATTTTTCACTAACGAATCCGCAGAGCGGCAATGCCGCTATCGACATCACCGGCAGCGCTATCAGTCGACTAAGGGCCGCCATTGCCTGGCCTACCACCGACTTCACCAATAGCGGTTCGGCAGATGCTAACTACAACCGCACAGATGCGCCGAGCCTGGCTGTACCCGTGGGTGATGGCAGCTACACCCTAACCTCAACCACGCCAATTCCAACTTCAGCCACCGGCAGCGGCATGCTG
>JABMOJ010000221.1 GCA_013204195.1 SAR86 cluster bacterium | reverse complement strand
GGACCCAATGATTAACAGTCATTTGCTCTACCAACTGAGCTATCGGGGAATATTGAAGCCACGAATTGTATAGAGGCTTCCGTGATCGGTCAATAAATAACTCACCTAAAACGCAATTCAGTGTGTGATTTCTTTATCCGCAGACAATACCGAAGGTCGCCACCAGATGGTGTCTATTTGCTGTATCATTTGGCCTGAACGCCGGTGCTGTTAATATGACCCCGGGTCCTCAATTTCGATCAGCCCGCAGGGGCGGGCAACGGGTAGTATGAATTCAGTCCAGTTTAAAGTTCACTCGGAATACCAGCCTGCGGGGGACCAGCCGGTCGCCATTGAAAAGCTGGTGGAGGGTCTTGAGTCGGGGCTGGCGTCGCAGACCCTGTTGGGTGTGACGGGCTCGGGTAAAACCTTCACTATCGCTAACGTGATCGAGCGCATTCAGCGCCCCACCTTGATCATGGCACCTAACAAAACCCTGGCCGCGCAATTGTATGGTGAGTTCAAGGAGTTTTTCCCGAATAACGCGGTGGAATACTTCGTGTCGTATTACGATTACTACCAGCCCGAGGCCTACGTGCCGTCCTCCGATACCTATATAGAAAAGGACTCGGCCATCAACGAGCATATCGAGCAGATGCGCCTATCGGCCACTAAGGCGCTGTTGGAGCGTCGCGACGCGATTGTCGTTGCCTCGGTCTCGTCGATTTATGGTCTGGGCGACCCGGGTGCTTATTTAAAGATGGTGATGCATCTGGATCGTGGCGATCGAGTGGATCAGCGTTGGATTCTGCGACGTTTGGCTGAACTACAATACACGCGGAATGAAACCGAGTTGCACCGGGCCACCTATCGCGTGCGGGGTGATGTGATAGATATCTTTCCCGCAGAGTCAGATAAAGAGGCGGTTCGGGTTGAGCTGTTTGATGACGAGATTGAGTCGTTGGCTTACTTTGATCCGTTGACCGGTGAAGTGCTGCGGCGCGTTCCGCGGGTGACGATCTTTCCGAAATCGCACTATGTGACGCCACGAGAAACCATGGAAAAGGCGATTGATTACATTCGAGACGAGCTGGATGAGCGTCTGCGTTATCTCAAAGAAAATAACAAGCTGGTGGAGGCTCAGCGCCTCGAACAACGAACCCGCTATGACCTGGAGATGATCAAAGAGCTGGGTTACTGCAACGGTATCGAGAACTATTCGCGCTATTTGTCTGGCCGAGCACCCGGTGAGTCGCCACCGACTTTATATGACTATCTACCGGATGATGCCTTGCTGGTGGTGGATGAGTCTCATGTGAGCATCTCGCAGTTGGGTGCCATGTATAAGGGTGACCGTTCTCGCAAAGAAACCTTGGTGAACTTCGGCTTTCGGCTGCCCAGTGCGCTGGATAATCGGCCGATGCGGTTTGATGAATGGGAGAAGAACGCCCCACAGATGATCTTTGTGTCGGCGACGCCGGGGAACTACGAAGCTGAGCATTCTGGCCAGGTAGTGGATCAATTGGTCCGACCCACGGGTTTGCTGGATCCGATCATTGAAGTTCGCCCGGCCCAGACTCAGGTTGACGATGTCCTCGGCGAGATCAGAATTCGCGCGGCCAAGGACGAGCGTGTGTTGATTACGACGCTGACTAAACGCATGGCCGAGGACTTGACCGATTTTCTCGATGACAATGGCGTGCGAGTGCGTTATCTCCACTCAGATATTGATACTGTCGAGCGGGTTGAGATCATTCGTGACTTGCGTCTGGGTGAGTTCGATGTGTTGGTGGGCATTAATCTGCTGCGCGAAGGTTTGGATATGCCCGAGGTGTCCTTGGTGGCGATACTGGATAGTGACAAAGAAGGCTTCCTGCGCTCTGAGCGCTCGCTGATTCAGACTATCGGCCGAGCAGCCCGGCACTTGGAGGGCAGGGCGATACTTTATGCTGACAAGATGACCGACTCCATGCGCCGTGCTATTAGTGAAACCGACCGCCGTCGAGAGCACCAGGCAGCCCATAACCTGAAACACAATATCACCCCCTTCGGCGTCAGACGGCTGGTGACCGATATTATGGAAGGCGCGCGGGAATCTGCTCGGAATAAGAAAAATAAGGTGGCAGAGGGTAAAGGTCGTTATGCCGCGGAAATATTGACGCCGGCTGAGCTTGAAAAGCAAATGGCCAGCCTTGAAAAGTCCATGTTTCAGGCGGCAAAAAACCTGGCTTTTGAGGAAGCGGCGCAATTGCGCGACCGGATCGAAGAGCTCCGCCAGCAATTCGTCAATAGCTAGGAAGTATTTGCCGCTAATAGGTTTTTTGGCGCTATTGTGAGGAAAATGAATCATCGACGTGCGAATTTGGCAAAATTCCGCCAAGTCCCCCATTCAGGCTGGTGCCAGGGATTAATTCCTGCTACATTACGCGCGCTTGGCTAGTCAGCCTGCGAGGCCTGCATTGTGCGCAGGCCGCGGGATGCCAGCAGCGACTCATGTCACTACCACGCATGTGACACGTTAACTAGCGCTGTCAATTGGCGCTGTCAATTGGCGGTAAGTCGAAGAATAAGGGAGTGTAGCTCAGTTGGTTAGAGCATCGCCTCGACAAGGCGAGGGTCGACGGTTCGAATCCGTCCACTCCCACCAATAACGCAGGTTTGTTGCCGTAGGCAAAAACATGCGAACCGGCAAGCGCTACTAGGTAGCACTGAGACGGGCAATGCGGCCCCGACAGTACTCGCAAAGGCTAGCGCTTGTAAAATAAGTCCCTAAGGGGCGCCCGAGCATTTCGCCATAGACGAACAATCCCGGGAAATAGCTCAGCTAATGACCTATCTAACAATATCCAGTAAGGTAAACCAAAGCGATAAAAGCCCAGCACCAAAACCCCCATGTGACCCCTCGTACCGGTCACCACTGAAAAGAGGAAGATATGCCCGTAATCACTTTGCCCGACGGCAACCAGAAACACTTCGACCATCCTGTCTCTATCTATCAAGTCGCTGAATCCATCGGCACCGGTCTGGCAAAAGCCGCACTGGCTGGCAAGATCAATGATGAAATCGTCGACACGTCCTATTTGATCGAGCAAGACGCGCATGTTTCTATCATCACCGCCAAAGACGATGATGGCCTGGAGGTGCTGCGGCATTCTTGCGCACACTTGATGGCTCAGGCTGTTCAGCAGTTATTCCCCACAGCGCAAGTCACTATTGGCCCCGTGATCGAAGACGGCTTCTTCTATGACTTCGCCTTTGAACGCCCCTTTACGCCAGAAGATCTGGAAAAAATTGAAAAGAAAATGGTGGACCTTACCAGCCAGAATCAGCCGGTGAGCCGATCCTTGATGACCCGGGACGAGGCCGTTGAGTTTTTCCGTGCCAAAGGTGAGACTTACAAGGTAGAGATTATCGAGGGTATTCCCTCTAATCAGGATCTGTCATTTTATCAGCAGGGCGACTTTATCGACCTGTGTCGTGGTCCCCATGTGCCCAGCACAGGCAAATTACAGGCGTTCAAGTTAACCAAGGTGGCCGGCGCTTATTGGCGCGGTGACTCTAACAACGCCATGTTGACCCGTATTTATGGCACCTGTTGGGCTGACAAGAAGGCATTGAAGCAATATCTGTTCAGGCTCGAAGAGGCAGAGAAGCGCGACCATCGCAAGCTCGGCAAGAAATTCGATTTGTTCCATACACAGGAAGAAGCGCCGGGCATGGTGTTCTGGCATCCTAAAGGCTGGCAGATCTGGCAGACCATTGAGCAGTATATTCGTGGCGTTCAGAAGCAGCACGGTTACCAGGAGATCCGCACGCCACAAATGGTAGATATGTCGCTGTGGGAGCGTTCCGGTCACGCCGATAAATTTGGCGACGGCATGTTTTCTGTGCACACCGACAACCGCCACTATGCGATTAAGCCCATGAACTGCCCCTGCCATGTGCAGGTGTTCAATCAGGGTTTGAAAAGTTATCGGGATCTGCCGATTCGTCTGTCAGAGTTTGGCAGCTGCCACCGAGATGAGCCTTCTGGTACCTTGCAAGGCATCATGCGGGTCAGGTCTTTCGTTCAAGACGATGGCCATATATTCTGTACTGAAGGTCAAATTCAGTCAGAGGTCATTGATTTTATTGATGTTATTCAAGATGTTTACCGAGACTTCGGGTTTAACGAGATTATTATTAAGCTCTCTACCCGCCCAGAACAGCGCGTGGGTAGTGATGCGGATTGGGACAAGGCGGAGGCCGCGCTGGCCACCGCGCTGGATACTAAAGCGCTTAAATGGGACCTGTTGCCCGGTGAAGGCGCCTTTTATGGGCCTAAAATCGAATTCTCCCTGAAAGACTGTATTGGCCGAGTCTGGCAGTGCGGCACGATACAGGTGGATTTTTCGATGCCAGGGCGACTGGATGCTCAGTATGTTGCCGAAGACGGTTCGCGCCAGGTACCGGTGATGCTGCATCGAGCCATGTTGGGTTCCTTTGAGCGCTTTATTGGTATTTTGATCGAGAATTTCGCCGGTGAGATGCCTGCCTGGCTCGCGCCGGTTCAGGCGGTGGTGTTGAATATCACCGACAGCCAGTCAGAATATTGCGGCACCGTGCTTGGCGCCTTGAATAAAAAAGGCTTTCGAGTCGAGTCAGATTTAAGAAATGAGAAGATCGGCTTCAAAATTCGCGAGCACACGATTCAGCGCGTGCCTTACCTGATCGTCATCGGTGATCGTGAAGTCGAAAATGGTGAAATCGCAGTCCGCGCTCGCAATGGTGATGATTTGGGCTCCATGTCGGTAGAAGATTTTTCACAGCTACTACAAGTTGAAGTCGAAAAAATGGGACGAGTTGCCTGACGTTAGCAGCCCTTGCCCGGTAGGTACGGTATGTAGGGAGAGTCTACTTAATGGTATTAAGTAGGCTCTCCCTGATTCAGCATGATGGCATTCGGTTGGTCAGCCGCTATGTGTCTCGGTGCCAGACATTACTTAACCGTGGATGGTGATCAATATGTCTCGTCAGGCCCAAAGCTGAATCTGGCACTATAGTCCCTCTGTTAGTCTCCCCCGTAACAGCAAACCGACTAACTATCGGGAACAGTTCTGTGTAAATAATCAAATCAGTAAGTTCTCTTCAGGCTTGTCAGGCGAGGTGTACTTGCCCAGCACGGATGCGGCGTAGGTAGTCGTTGACGTCGCGTTTTACTTCAGGGGCGAATAGGTACAGGCCCAACAAGTTTGGAATGGCGATTAAAAACACCATCGCATCGGAAAACTCTAGTACTGCTGACAGTTGCACCATGCAACCCAGGGCGATAAAGCTGCAGAAGATAAGTTTGAAAAGTATCTGCACCAAGGGGGCTTCGCCAAACAAGTAGGTCCAACCCTTAAGGCCGTAATAAGACCAGGCGATGCTGGTGGAAAATGCAAACAGCAACGCGGCTAGTGCCAGCGGATACGGCGCCCAACTGATATGGTGCGCGAAGGCCGCGGATGTCAGAGCGATACCTTCTAGGCCGCCATCCATAAGGCCATTTGGGTAGGCGGTAGTAACGATCACCAGGGATGTCAGGCTGCAAATAACCACTGTGTCGATAAAGGGTTCCAGCAGCGACACTAGCCCCTCCGAGGCAGGTTCATGAGTCTTCACCGCCGAATGGGCGATTGAGGCTGAGCCTAAGCCTGCCTCGTTAGAAAAAAGAGCGCGTTGAAAGCCAACAATAATGGCACCAACCATGCCCCCTGTAGCGCTCTCCATATTGAATGCGCTGGAGACGATCAAATAGAGTGCCGCCGGGACTTGCTCGTAGCTCATGGCAATGATGAGCAGCGCGGAGAACGTATAGAGCAACGCCATAAACGGTACGACATAGCCGGCGACGCGGGCTATAGAGCGAATGCCACCTATGATCACGACGCCCACAGTGGCAGCAATCAGTAGGCCGAAGAGCCAGCCTTTGTCAGCAAAAAAACTCGCCTCACCACCGGTGATAGTCACAAATTGGACGTAAGCTTGGTTGGACTGAAACATGTTGCCGATACCCAGGCAGCCTATCACCAAAGACAGCGCATAGAACCCCCCGAGTAATTTGCCCAGCCGTGGTAAGCCGCGAACCACCATATAGTGCTCGAGATAATACATCGGCCCACCTGACACCGAGCCGTCATCATTATGACGGCGATACTTAACGCCTAGTGTGCACTCCACCAGTTTAGTGGACATGGCGAGAAAACCAGCGATGAACAACCAAAAGGCCGCTCCTGGGCCACCGATGACAATGGCAACAGCAACCCCGCCGATATTACCAACCCCCACCGTGCCTGAGATGGCAGTCGCGACTGCCTGGAAATGCGAAATTTCGCCGCGCGCACTGGGGTTGTGAAAGTGACCCCGAATATGACGCAGTGCCAGGCCGAAGCCGCGAATATTGATGAAGCCCATATAAAGCGTAAAAAAGACCGCAGCCACGCCCAGCCACATGACAATTAGGGGGAAGGGCTGGCCAAGCAGGTCAACCGGGTAGAAGACGAATGCCGATAATGCCGAAGCTAATGGCTGTATCAAGG
>JABMOJ010000220.1 GCA_013204195.1 SAR86 cluster bacterium | reverse complement strand
CAGCGGGTGGCCATTGCGCGCACCATCCTCAAGAATCCGCCGATACTGGTGCTAGACGAAGCTACTTCGGCACTGGACATCAAAACCGAGCGGGAAATCCAGGCGGCGTTACTTGAGGTGGCAAAAAATCGCACAACACTGGTGATCGCGCATCGACTTTCCACTATCGTCAACGCCGACGAAATTTTAGTTCTGGATGCGGGCCGCATCATCGAGCAAGGCACACACAATGAGCTGGTTGCCGCCAAGGGCAGCTATGCTGAGATGTGGCGCCGCCAGAAAGAAGCGGCAGATGAAATCGAAAAAATTCAAAAAATTCTTGGCATCAACGAGCTGCATTTACCTCAGACCTGAGGCCTGGAAACGGTTCAAACTTCAATAAAAAACTCACGGTTTTGGCGCCGAAGCAGGGTTCAGCAAACGGCGAATCCAAGGAATCGTATCGGTCGCTAATAGCCCCCGCTGCCCATCTTCGGCTACACGGTCACCGGCGACCGCATGGACAGCGACGGCAAGCCGAGTCGCATCGCCGGTTGATAAACCTTGCGCCAGTAATGCCGCTATGACGCCGGACAATACGTCTCCCATCCCGGCTGTCGCCATGCCTGGGTTACCATAGGGACATAGATCAATGTTTGATGCATCAGCCACTAGGCTGCCGACGCCCTTGAGGACCACAACACCGCCATACTGCCCTTGAATGCGACGCACAGTCTCGAATCGATCGGTCTCAATCTCTGCCTCGCCCAACAACCGACCGGCTTCACCCGGATGCGGCGTCAACACCCAGTTATCCTTGTAAACCGGCTGCTTCGCTAACAGGTTCAATCCGTCGGCATCAAGCACCATCAAACCTGGATGAGCGATTAAATGCCTGAAAACCATCTTCGACCACTCAGACTGGCCCAACCCTGGACCCAGCACTATGACCGTTGCCCGCGCCACTAATGCATCCAATTCCGAGCTCGCCTCGATGCCACGGGCCATCACTTCCGGACATCGAGTCAACAACGCTAACGGATGAGCGGGATGAGTTGCGACCGTAACCAGGCCTGCGCCAGCACGCAGTGCCGCTTCGGCACTCATCAACACCGCACCACCCATGCCACGATCGCCGCCAACGATCAGAACATGGCCATAAGCATTCTTGTGCGAGTTGCGCCGTCGGGCGGGCAAACCCGTTAATAATCGATTCAGGCGCAGCTTCCCGGTATCCACGACAACCTGTTGCAGCACTTCGTCACCGAGGCCGAGGGGATCAAAAAAGATTTCACCAGCACAATCGGGTCCATCCATGGTCAACAGACCCCGCTTAAAGCCGATAAAGGTGACCGTTACATCGGCCTCGATCGCTCCGCCTAGACGGTTGCCCGTATCTGCGCAAAGCCCTGACGGGATATCTACCGCCAGGATTGGCAGATCCGCCGTATTGATCAGGTTAATGGCTTGTTGGTAGGCAGGCCGCACATCGCCCGCCAAGCCCGTACCTAACAGGGCATCGACCATGACATCAGCAGCGATGATTTCTAACGGATCAAAAAGTTCGGGAACAATGCCTGACTGCAGACAATAGTGGTAAGCCAGCTGCGCGGCCGGACTCGCCTTGCCCATGTCGCCCAGCATTCTGACCGTGACCTGATAGTGTCGCTCGGCGAGCTTACCGGCAATTATAAAGCCATCGCCAGCGTTGTTACCGCTGCCGCACATTATCCAAACGTGTTTTGCCTTGGGCCATTGCGCCGTGAGTATATCGACACAAGCGACGCCGGCACGGCGCATCAGCGTGATTGCCGGAATCCCAAAATCTTCGATGGCGACACGGTCCATTTCACGGACGCTGGCAGCAGTATAAAGTCGGTCAGGCAGGTTATCTGGGTTCACAGTATGGTTTTCGTGGCAATTCAGATACCGCAATTATAAGGTATGCAGCGCCCATAGCGTCTAGAAAAACGCCTTTCGAAGCCTTTTTTGCGAAACCAGTACTTATGTCAACAATCCCCCACACAGACCAGGAGTCCCAGGCGGTCTATCAAACTCTTGGCCGCCAACTGGAAAGCTGGGCTCAGGAGCTAGGGTTTCAGCAGGTCGGCATTACTGACACGGACCTCGGTGACCATGAGGCCCGCCTGCAAACTTGGCTGGATAAGGGCTTTCATGGCGAGATGGCCTATATGGGGCACCACGGTCGAATGCGTAGTCGACCCGCTGAATTGGTGCCAGGTGTTACCCGCGTGATCACACTGCGCATGGATTATTTACCTGCCGGGACCGAACCGCTGGCACAACTCGAATCCCCCGCAGACGCTTATGTCGCGCGTTATGCCCTCGGCCGTGATTACCACAAAGTGATTCGCCGCAGGCTGGTCAAACTCTGGAAACGCATCAACGACTATTTGCTCGACCATGGCATAGACCATCACAGCGCCCGGGTCTTCACTGACAGCGCACCCATTCTCGAAAAGGCGCTGGCCGAGAAGTCTGGACTCGGCTGGATTGGCAAGAATACGCTGCTGCTCAACCAGACTGCCGGTTCATTCTTTTTCCTGGCAGAAATCTTCACGGATCTGCCCCTGACGCTGAGCCAACCTCAAACCAGCAATCATTGCGGCTCCTGTAATCGGTGCATCGAGGTCTGCCCCACAGCCGCGATTATTGCCCCGTACCAACTCGATGCTCGGCGCTGTATTTCGTATTTGACGATCGAACATCGAGGCAGCATACCCACCGAATTTCGCGCTCCCATGGGCAACCGCATCTTTGGCTGTGACGACTGCCAATTGTTTTGTCCCTGGAACAAATTTGCCCAGGTGAGTTCAGTCACAGACTTCAATCCCCGCAACGAACTAGACGCCAGCACGCTAATAGAGCTGTTCCTCTGGAGTGAAACGGAGTTCTTAAGCCGAACGGAAGGTTCTGCCATCAGGCGCACAGGCTATCTGGGTTGGCGCCGCAACATCGCGGTGGCATTAGGGAACTGTGACTTTGACGAAAGGGTGTATCAGGTGCTCGCCACTCACCTGGCTGCAGCCCCGCCACTGGTGCAGGAACATATGACCTGGGCGATGGCGGCACTGGACGAACGGCGACCCAATCCCAGCAGCTAAGGCGCGAGCCGAAAGAATTGCTGACGGTAAACTTGCAACTCGGCAATCGACTCTCGAATATCATCAACCGCGCGATGGGCTCCGGTTTTCTTAACACTCTGATGGACGTCCGGCCGCCAACGCACGGCAAGCTCTTTTACCGTACTAACATCAATGTTGCGATAGTGCAGGTAGGATTCAAGCTTAGGCATATACTTGACTAAAAACCGCCGGTCCTGGCCGATAGAGTTGCCACACAGTGGCGACTGGCCCGGTTCCACGTGCTGTTGAATGAACGCTAGGGTTTGTTCTGCGGCCACCTGCTCGCTGACGCCTTCGCGCTTGACCCGGTCAACCAGACCCTAGGCCGTATGATGAGACGTATTCCACGCATCCATGGCATCCAACAATGACTGCGGCTGGGCAACGCAAAGTACCGGTCCCTCCGCGATGACATTCAGAGATGAATCGGTGATGATGGTCGCGATTTCCAGAATGCGTTCAACCTCTGGATCCAGGCCCGTCATTTCAAGGTCCATCCAAACCAGATTTTCCGAATATGCCATCTTCAAACCCTTCCGCCACTCGCACTAAAAGGCTGATATCTTAACTGATTTAGCCCGCTGGACGCAGGGTAAGTTTAGCGCCACAACATAATCAGCATTGGCACAGGAGGCGCTCCATCCCGTAGAATGCTTTTTACACCAATTTTGGGCCACCTATGCCGCCATCTGTGATTGAATTCATGCAGCCATGCAGCCTATCCGTATTATTAACGCGGTCGTCAGCACGGCAGTTAGCAACCCAACCGACTGCGCGCTACCTTGCAATGCCGAGACATTTTACAGCAACTGCGGTCATCGACCGATGAGCCGGCTGTTTATTCGCGTGCAGTATCTGATTCCCCAACACCTACTGTCACGCCTGGTCGGCCTGGTGGCGTCATCACGGGTAACCTGGATCAAAAATACCTTTATTCGAGTCATTGTTCGCCTCTTCAACGTCGATATGACTGAAGCCGAATCCGCCAACCTGGCAGATTATCCGACCTTCAACGCGTTTTTTTCACGCCGACTCAAACCTGGCCTACGCCCAATCAGCGGCCTGGTCAGCTCGCCCGCTGACGGCTGCGTGTCCGCCTGCGGCGACATTAATGGCAACCAGATTATTCAAGCCAAAGGCCTCAACTATTCCGTGGAAAAATTGCTTGCCAGCGCCGATGCCAGCCGTTTCCACAACGGCAGCTTTGTCACGATTTATCTGTCGCCCAAGGATTACCACCGCGTTCACAACCCTGTTGCGGGACAATTAAATTCGGGGACTTACGTACCCGGCAAACTGTTTTCAGTGAACGACGCGACCGCGCAGGCCGTTCCTGATTTATTTGCCGACAATGAGCGCTATGTGATGCACTTCGACACTGAGTTCGGCGCTATGGCCGTGGTCATGGTAGGTGCCATGATCGTCGCGGGGATCCAGACACCCTGGCGAGAAGCACCCTATCCTGCTGGCAAACTGTGCCAAGAAACATTCACGCCAGCCCAACAAATTGATCAAGGCGATGAACTCGGCAAATTTCTGATGGGCTCTACCGCCATCGTCCTCCTGGAGCGCCGCGTGGATTGGCAGGTTGGCGAGCAGGATCTCGTCAAAATGGGCCAGGCTCTGGCGCGAAACAAACAGGCATCCTAAAGCCGCGCTGCAGTAAAACTGATGACCTCGTCAATATGGGATCGTCCGGTGACCTGCATTAAGAGTCGGTCGAATCCCATCGCAACCCCAGCGCTAGCCGGCATAAAGGCTATCGCGGCCAGAAGCTTCTCATCCAGAGCGACGCTGTGTAAGCCACGAGTCGCCCGCCATTCGTTATTCTTGAGCAGACGATCCCGCAACGCTACCGGATCCACAAGTTCGGCATAGCCGTTAGCCAGCTCGCATCCGTGCCAGTAGATCTCGGCCCGCTCTGCCACTGGATCATTATGTTCATCTGCATAAATTCGAGCCAAAGCTGCCTGGCCTGCCGGGAAGTCGCTGACCACCGTCAGGTCGTCAAGTCCAGGCTCAATGGCGGCAGAAAACAGGGTGTCAAGATAGTCATTAATGGTTGCCTGGTCACCATGATCGGTAATGTGATCGACGGCAATATCCTGTGCCTGCGCCAGGCCTTGCAGGACCGCCAGACTCGCTCGATGGGGGTTAACACCGAATTGACGAGCAAACAGATCCCCGTAAGTGACCAGCACCGGAGACTTGATATCGCAATCGAACAGGCGCGCACCGGCCGTGATGAGAGCCACCACCTCGAGCATCAGCCCTGCCAAAGTAAATCCAGGCCGGTACCATTCGAGCATGGTGAATTCAATGTTGTGCCGATGACCGATTTCAGCACCACGAAACACTGGCCCAAGCTGGTAAATGGGACCACTGCCAGATGCCAACAGACGTTTCATCGCGTATTCAGGAGATGTCTGCAGATAGTAGTCTCGCGCCGGCGACGCCACGATCAGGTTTTCTAGGTGAACGTCGCTCACGCCAGCAGCGCCCAGTACCGGGGTCGAGACCTCAAGCACCTGGCGCCGAAGAAAAAAGTTTCTTACCAGCGTTAACAAGCGGGAACGTTGTTGCAAGGCAAGTTTGCCAGTAGACGCCTGCCAGTCCATGGGTCAGGCCTTGACCCGATTCTGGTATTCCCCGGTACGAGTATCGACTTTGACTATTTCGCCGATATTAATGAAGAGTGGCACCTTGACCACGGCACCGGTACTCAGGGTTGCCGGCTTGGTGCCTCCTTGGGCAGTATCACCCTTCAGGCCTGGGTCGGTCTCGACAACCACCAGCTCAACAAAGTTAGGCGGGGTAACAGCGATCGGCATATCATTCCAAAGCGTCACCAAATACGTGTTCTGCTCCTTCAACCAGTTCAGGCAATCGCTGACAGCCGCTTTATCAGCACCCATTTGCTCGAAACTGCCGTCAGTTTTCATGAAGTGCCAGTACTCACTGTCGTTGTACATGTACTCCATAT
>JABMOJ010000219.1 GCA_013204195.1 SAR86 cluster bacterium | reverse complement strand
GAATAGGGACAGCTCGAAGCTTGTCTATATTTTCGATGTAGTAGGCGAACCCGAAGTATCCCAAAGAGTATTTATCTCCTGAGATCCCCTGCACCAAAACGTTATCATCTTCACTGGCGGTGAAGTCGCCGCGTGACGCTTGCTCTTTACCATTCACCACCCCGGTGAAATAGTCGAAGGTGCCTGAGTCTGTACCTGGACCATACAAGCGAATGGTTTCAGCAGGCCATTCAAGACGAACATCTTTCCAGGTCGTTACTGTGTTATCAGGCTGCCAGATTTGATTCAGTTCAGCCACGGTCAAATAATCGACCCAGTCATTTTCGAGACTAACCACTAAGGAGATACCGTCATAGGCAACCGGTAATTCAATAAACTCTATTCCCGCAGCAACAGCTTTCGCCGCTTCGGAGGCTTTAATCGGCCGGGATGCGTCACTGATATCAATTTCCTGGTTAACGAATTTCTTAAAGCCACCGCCAGTGCCGGATACGCCCACTGTCACTCTGACTTTAGGCGCAACTGTCCCAAAGTCCTCGGCGACCGCCTCGCTGATCGGAAACACCGTGCTTGACCCATCAAGCTGGACCTTGCCACTGAGGCTCCCTTGTCCATCTACACTAGTCACGATATTGTCGATTGCGGGCTCACCGCAAGCAACCAGGAAAGTTGTCATCAATGCTATCAGGATCATCTTTCGCATATAGAATCTCGTTTGTCTTAAAGTCCGCGCATTTAAGTCGAGAACTGTAAAGATTCGGCAAAGATAAAATTAAAGAAATGTTAAGATGCGAAAGATCGCGCACTTATTGACCTGCAGACATTTACCTGGCTTAAATCAGCTCTCGCATCAGGCCTTCCTGAGCGACTGAGGCGACTAATTCACCCGCTTGAGTGAACATCGTGCCGCGATTAAAACCGCGAGAACCGGCGGCGGCAGGACTATCTTGGACGAACAAATGCCACTCAGTGACATCGATCGGCCGATGAAACCACATGGCGTGATCCAGGCTTGCGGTCATCAGGCCGCTCAGGAAAGACTTGCCATGAGGCAATGTTGATGTGCTCAAAATACCCATGTCAGAGGCATAAGCCAACAGACACTGGTGCAGCACTTGGTCGGCATCAACACTGCCCCGCGCGCGCATCCAAACCTGCTGGTGTGGCGGACGCTTTACCGGCTTCACAAAGCTGTAGGGCTCGACTCGACGAATTTCAATCGGCCGCATAGCCATCATGCGCTGCATTTCCGCCGGCCAAGCATCAATAGATGATCCAGAAAACATCTCCTCATCACTGGGGCACTCCTCAGGACCCGGTACCTGGGGCATTTCTGCTTGGTGACTCAATCCTACTTCGGCAACTTGAAAGGATGCTGACATATTGAAAATCGCCTCGCCCTTTTGAATCGCTACCACCCGGCGCGTGGTAAAGCTCTTACCGTCACGAATTCTGTCAACATCGTATATGATCGGCAAGTTCGGGTCCCCAGGCCTCAGGAAGTAACCATGTAACGAATGGCAAAACCTGCCCTCAACGGTTCTAGATGCCGCCATCAGCGCTTGGGCAATCACCTGACCGCCAAATACCCGTGGTTGCCCGGTGTTAGTCGTCAAACCGCGAAACATATTCAATTCAATTGGCTCAAGACTCAATTGGCCAATCAGCGCCCGTAGCACATCACTCATTTATTTCACTCAATTAGATCAGATTAGAAGACTATCGATGCAGCAATGTGCACTGCGTCAATTGTACCAGATTCTCGGCACGGCATTCCGCGCCCGTTGGATTTGTAAAGTTTTCCCTAACCGGATGATAATGGCACCATCGTTGGCCGTATTGAACACCTGCATCGACCGAGCCCGATACCTGGCTAAAACTTGAGCATGGGGGTGGTCAAAGCGATTCTGATAGCCTGCAGAAACAACCACCGCACTGGGCTTCAAACGATTGAGGAACGCTGGGTGGGACGAGGTTAGACTGCCATGATGCGGTGCAATCAACACGTCTACTCGTGGTAGAACCTGGTCTGCCATCAAATCGAGCAACGCAAACTCAGTCTCGCTCTCAATATCTCCTGGTAACAGGACTGAAAATCCAGCCGCCTCGACTAGCAATAAGCAAGACTGGTTATTCGCCGACAGCGGCGTTGATCCACCAACGCCCAGCAGGCTAAAACGCACCCCACCCTGATGCCATTGTCTTGCCTCACCGCAGTCGGCAGAGCGAGCACCAGCGGCTGATCTCGCGGCGCCCTGCCTTGGCGGTTCACCATAGTAGGACCGCGCTACGGGAAAATTGGCCATCACCGCCGCCGCACCACCGGCATGATCTTGATCATTGTGGCTAATAATCATGACTTCCAGCGCCCCGATTCCACTTCGACGCAGATAGGGCGTAACGATTTGCTGACCTGCATCAAACCGATCACTGAACCTAGGCCCGGCATCATAGAGCAGGCTGCCGTCATTGCTCCGCACCAACACGCTCAAACCCTGCCCTACATCCAGCACCGTAATTTCCGCTTCACCCGGGGCTAGCGCTCTCGGCATCGTATTAATGATCATTGGGAGCATCATCAACAAGCCGGGCCAACGCGGCAAGAAGCCAGCGGGTTGCAACACCACCAAGGCACCAACAAAGCCCAACAGCAGCAGTCCCAAAGGAAGATCGCCGGCGTAATAGACCCATTCCAAGGAGGCGACGGCTTCAAGATAAAGCCACAGATAATGCAGCACAGCCTCAGCCACACGCAATATCAGTGCGGTAAGATCCAAATTCACGGAAGCAGTAATCAGGCTCAGAAGCAACAACGGCACTATCACCAGACTCACCAAGGGTATAGCCACCAGGTTAGCGACAAATGCCAGGCTCGCTAACTGACCGACAAAATACAGCAACAGCGGACTCAT
>JABMOJ010000218.1 GCA_013204195.1 SAR86 cluster bacterium | reverse complement strand
GCCTAGGCTATCGTTGGTTGATTAAAGCCTGTTTGCCGTTGAGTTTTATGTTGTTGCTGATCACTACCCTCGCTCGCTTAAGCCGGGTGAGCTGTTATTTATTCGGCTGGCCAGGTAATCAGCAGTCGCCCGATGTCGCTAGCGACCTGGGTGGCACTTGATGTCGGCGGGTGACGTTTTATCAGTCCTGATGTTTGTGGCGTTTATCGGCCTGATATTCTCGGGTTTCCCTGTCGCTTGGGTCTTGGGGGGGCTCGCCGTTGTGTTTACCGCGTTGGGCATCGTCGCCCAAGTAGATTTCGGTCTGCCTGTCTTTATTAGCTGGGACTACAGCACACTGGTGGTAGACAGAATTTGGAATATCATGAACAACTGGGTGCTGGTGGCACTTCCCATGTTTGTTTTTATGGGCTTGATGCTCGATCGTTCCGGTGTTGCCCAGCGCTTGATGATTAATGTCGCGCGTTTGTTCGGTGGTATCCGCGGCGGTATGGCGGTGACGGTTGCACTCATTGGTATACTGCTGGCGGCTTCGACAGGTATTATTGGCGCCTCTGTCGTATTGTTGGCATTGCTGGGTTTGCCACAAATGCTTGCCCTGAACTATAAGCCTGAACTCGCGGTCGGTACAGTTTGTGCCGTGGGAACTCTGGGGATCCTGATTCCGCCCAGTATCATGCTGGTGTTGATGGCAGATCGACTGGCGATGCCTGTGGGCGATTTGTTTCTTGGTGCATTGATACCCGGACTGATGCTCGGTTCGCTGTTTGTGGCGTATATTCTGATTTATGCCTATATCAATGCCGATGCTGCGCCGGTGCCTAAAAATCATCAGCCGGTGAATGCGCAATTGGTGCTTGATGTGTTTTTTGCGATTCTGCCGCCGGCGGCGTTGATTGTGACAGTGCTAGGCTCAATATTTTTTGGTATCGCCACACCGACGGAGGCCGCCGGTGTTGGTGCCTTCGGTGCGACACTGCTGGCCTGGTTTAATCGGCAGTTAAGTGCACAGGTGCTGGGTCAAGTGCTGAACGAGACCACACGAACCACAGCCTATATCTTTGCTATATTTCTCGGTGCGACGGCTTATTCCCTGGTTCTTCGAGGACTCGGTGGCGATGAGTTGATCGCTGGAATCCTGCAAAGCTTACCCTTTGAGCCAACGGGTATCGTGATCGCGATTCTGCTATTTACCTTCATCTTGGGATTTTTTCTCGATTGGATCGAAATCACGCTAATTATTCTGCCGCTGGTGAGTCCTGTGGTGTCGGCACTTGGCTTTGATCTGGTGTGGTTCACGGTGCTGTTTGCGGTTTGTTTGCAGACTTCGTTCCTGACGCCGCCCGTGGGCTTCGCCATTTTTTACCTGAAGGGCGTGGCGCCGGCTGGCATCTCTGTGGCGACCATTTATCGGGGTGTCATACCCTTTGTCTTACTTCAGTTGCTGGGTCTTGGGCTGATTTTTGTTTGGCCAGACCTCGTGGTGTGGCTGCCCTCCCAAGCTTATCCGCTGGACGCGACAAAATAGCGCACGTCTTTGGGGCATCGCTTCAAATTAGTGCGTTAAGGCGCCGGGTTCTTGGTGCGTCTCGTGAGGATCTCTCCTTTGACGGGGTATTGTCGACCGCTGTCCTCGATGTCTATTTAATAAAATACATATAAAACAACGCGTTAAAATTATCCTCCAAGTTCTGGCATCAACCTTGCTCTACTTAGGTCATCAAAGTTAATTTTTAAAAAGAACCTGGAGGGGCTCACTGTGGATCAAGTCTTAGAACTTCAATACGCGTTGGATACGTTTTACTTTCTTGTTTGTGGCGCGCTCGTCATGTGGATGGCGGCGGGCTTTGCGATGCTCGAGGCGGGTCTGGTCCGGTCGAAAAATACGGCTGAGATCTTGACGAAAAATGTCGCGTTGTTTGCGATCTCTTGCATTATGTACTTGGTCTGCGGCTACGCCATCATGTATGGCGGCGGATTTATGCTGTCAGGTATCGAACTTGATGGCGCTGCCAGCGCCGAAGCGCTGACCGAGACGGTCCTTGCCGAGTCTCGCGAAGCGGGCTTTGCGGGCGGTTCGGTCTATTCGAATGCGTCAGACTTCTTTTTCCAGGTTGTCTTTGTCGCGACTGCCATGTCGATTGTGTCGGGCGCGGTCGCAGAAAGAATGAAACTCTGGGCGTTTCTCGGATTCGCAGTGGTCATGACGGGTCTGATTTATCCTCTGGAAGGCTCATGGACTTGGGGTGGTGGTTCCGTGTTTGGCTTGTACACATTGGGTGACTTGGGTTTCTCTGACTTTGCCGGATCTGGCATCGTGCATTTGGCGGGTGCAGCAGCAGCATTAGCCGGTGTTCTTGTGCTGGGTTCGCGTCGAGGAAAATACGGTAAAGACGGACAAGTTAACGCCATCCCCGGAGCTAACTTGCCGCTGGCGACGTTGGGCACCTTCATTCTGTGGATGGGCTGGTTTGGCTTTAATGGTGGCTCGGTGCTCAAATTGGGTGATATCGCCAGTGCCAACTCCGTGGCTATGGTGTTCCTTAACACGAATGCTGCCGCAGCAGGCGGCGCGATGGCTGCGTTGATCACGGCGAGACTGATGTTTGGTAAGGCTGACCTGACCATGTTGCTTAATGGGGCGTTGGCAGGATTGGTTGCCATTACTGCAGAACCATCGACACCTACTGCGCTGCAGGCAACCCTATTTGGCGCGTTCGGTGGCGTATTAGTCGTATTTTCCATCATCGGGCTGGACAAGTTAAAAATCGATGACCCCGTCGGCGCCATCTCTGTTCACGGTACTTGTGGTTTATTAGGTCTGTTGTTGGTGCCGCTGACTAATGAGGGTGCGCTCTTAAGCGGTCAATTGATTGGTGCTGCGACCATCTTCGGTTGGGTGTTTGCGATGAGTCTTGTGGTTTGGTTAATTCTTAAAGTGACTGTGGGTATTCGAGTCAGCGAAGAAGAAGAATACCAAGGTGTTGATATTGGTGAGTGTGGGGTCGAGGCCTATCCCGAGTTCGTGACTAACAGGTAGATATTGTTATAATCAGTCCCCTTCGGCGCTCTGTCTCAGAGCGCTTTTTTTTTGCTGAAATTTGTCTCACTGGGACTCAATGGCATCGGCATGCTATGGCTTATCGCCGAGGCCAATCCTTGCGGTGGAGTGGGCCGAGACCTGCTGAGTTACTTGTTAGCACCAATCCAGGGTTGAATTGGCGTGTCAGGTAAATCATCAATGACGGTTTCTTCGTGAAATACCTTGAAGCCGCGAGCGAGATAATTATTGAGTGCTTGTGGATGATCTAGAGAGCAGGTGTGCAGCCAGACTCTGCGACCGCCCAAACGCCAGGCATTGGCAATGGCATCTTCGAGCAGAGCCTTGCCAAAACCTTGGCCGATGAAATCAGCAATCAAGCCAAAATAAGCGATTTCAACGCAGTCATCGGCTTGCCGTTCGAGTTCGAAATAGCCTATCGGTGTGCCCTCGTCATAAGCGACCCACGTCTCTCCGCCGGGTCGATCGAGGCAGGCGAGCCATTGATCATAAGTCCAGGTCAGTCGCATGTACCACTGCCAGGGTGCGCCCACAGCGACATAAAGGAACCGATTGAATTCTGGTAAAGATCGGGTGAGCTTTTTTAGGGTATAGATTCGGGGCGTTGGATGGGTAGGAATGCGCGCCGCATCTTTGATCTCAACGTGCCAGACTTTGATTGATTGTTTCATTGTGGGTTGCTCTTTTCGGCGGCAATGATGGTTGTGGAAGCCCTGCAGCGAGGCTGCATCAAGTATTCGTCGCCCAGCCACCGGCAAAGGGCACAACTTGGCCCACCATAAAATCGCTGTTGTTCGACGCCAAAAATAACGCTAGCTCAGCTGACTCGTCAGCTCTGGCGATCCGGCGAATAGGTACGTTGCGTTTCAGATGATTCTGAAAGCGCTCGGAGGCGACCAGTTCATCGGGATAGTATTCTGGATTGCTGACATAATTTTGAGCGATAGCATTGATCTGGACGTTGGCCGCCGCAAATTCTAGGCCAGTGGCGCGAATAAATGCGTTTTGTGCGCCCCGTGCAGCACAATAGGCTGCCGACCCGGGCAAGCCTCGAAGTGGTGCGGCGCTGGTAATGGCGACGATTTTACCGTGACCGCGCTCAGCCATCAGCGGTGCGAAATGTCTAATCAGGCGCATCAAAGGGTGCACCATGGTGTCAAACATGCCCTCCCAGTCAGCATCCTGGATATCAGCGGTTGGGCTATTGCAAGGGGCGTGGGCGAGATTGGCCACCAGAATGTCGATCTCGGCGTTTTGGCTGACATATTCGGCAAAGCCGCCAGCGGCGGGCACGATGCCCGGCCGAGCGTCGACCAAGGCGCCTTCTTGCGCAAATAACTGGGCGATCGCGGGACCCATATAATCACCACATTGAGTGACCAATACGCGCTTGTTTTTGAGTCGATCAGGCATGGGCTATTCCTCGAGTGTTTCGGGTCAGTTGACGATGACCGCGTGGGCCTTGAGCAATTCGATGGGCACTATGTCCAGAGCCTTGAGATGAGTATTACGCAAGAATACTCTTGGTGCCATGCCTTTGCTTTGCGCCTGCAGCCAGCGACTCGCGCATAAACACCAGCGATCACCAGGTCGTAATCCGGCAAAGCCCGCCTCAGGGTGGGGCGTCGAAAGATCGTTGCCGGCGAATCGAGAGTACTGTAGAAATTCTTCGGTGACTTCTACGCAGACCGTGTGTGATCCATGATCTTCTGCGCAGGTATTGCAGCTGCCGTCGCGAAAAAACCCAGTCATAGGGTCATTGCTGCAGGGTTCCAGTGGTTCGCCGAGGACATTCGTGGAAGGCTCTAGCTCGAATCCAGCCATGTTAATTTTCCAGGTCAGGGTTTATTGAGGTACGTCGTGTATGTCGTCCCATTCGGTATATTGCTTCTTGCCGTCAACCCTGAGCATGCGCCGTTTAATTCGCGGGTAGTCACAGATATCGATTTTGTTCCGCTCACCACTCATCAGATAAACCAGATCTTCAGCGTAGGGATTAGACAAATTATGGGCTAGTGAATCCACTGTAAATCCCATGAAATCTCCAGGGCCTACCTCATGGCGGCTTTCGCCGATTTCGGCAATACCCCGCCCGGAGAGGATATAAAGAAACTCTTCGTCGCAATGGTGAGTGTGAAACTGGGTAGAATCATGCCCCGGCTCAAGCCTGACCAGGTGCACGCCGATATGGCTCATGCCCACCAGGTCGCCAAGTGAGCGCGTATGACGCACGGCGTTAGGGTTAAATTGATGGGTATTGACGGTCTCGTCGAGGCCGCTAATGTCCTGTGCGGATAACAGCGGGTGCGGCGGTTTAGTGCCCACGCCCACGGTTTCCTTTGTTATTAGGTCTGGCGGGTACCATTGGTGGTTTTTCGCGTCCCTTGCGTACAGGCGCAGGAAGCGCTTTCAATAGGGCCTCAGGCGGTTGCTCGCAGCGGAATGCTTGGCCAAGCAGAGTCTCAATGGCGGGCAGCATAAATGATTCATCTTCGCAGGCGAGACTGACCGAGGTGCCCATTGCGCCGGCTCGACCAGTTCGACCAATACGGTGAACGTAGTCTTCCGGGTCTTCGGGTAGGTTGTAATTGATCACGTGGGACACACCGTCGACGTGGATACCGCGACCTGCGACGTCGGTGGCCACTAAGACTTTAATTTCACCGGATTTGAATTGTTCGAGGGTGCGAATGCGCTTGGTTTGTACGACTTCACCACTGAGCAGTCCTGAGTCGATTCCGTGGCGATACAGTCGGCTTTCCAGTGAGCGAGTCTCGTCCCGCCGATTGGCGAAAATAATGACCCGATCAACGGTGTCTAGTTGCAGCAGGTTATACAGGACCGCGAATTTTTGGTCTGCACTGGCCAGGTAGACTAACTGCTCGACGGAGTCGACTGCGACCTGATCAGGTGCCACTTCTATACGCACAGGATCCAACGTCCAGCTTGCGGCCAGACGTTTGATATCGTCGCTGAAGGTTGCGCTGAACAACTGAGTCTGACGCTTTTGCTTAGCGGGTGTCTTGCTAATAATCGATTTCACGTCGGGAATAAATCCCATACTCAACATTCTATCGGCTTCATCAATGACCAGTGTTTCAACCCTGGATAAATTAATGACACCGGTGCGACAAAAGTCCAGCAGGCGACCAGGTGTTGCGATAATAATATCGATGGGGCCCTTGAGCTGGTTCTTCTGTTTTTCATAATCCATGCCGCCAACAACGGATAAAACAGAGAGATCAGTGAACAACGAAAGGCTCATCGCATCCTCTGCTATCTGCATGACCAGTTCGCGAGTCGGGGCGATGACAAGTGCAAAAGGTGTGCCCGCGGGCCGAGGATCGTATTCTGGATGTTCGAGATGATAAGTGATCACGGAAATCAAAAATGCGGCGGTCTTGCCGGTGCCGGTTTGGGCCTGGGCGATAATATCTCGCCCATCCAGAGAGTAGGGCAGTACCTCTTTTTGAATGGCAGTGGAGGTAGTGAATCCCAATTTATCAATCGCAAGGTAAAGCTCATTCGGAAGGTCAAGCTCAAGAAAGTCGTTTACCTGGGGCTCGACTGCCACCGCTTTAGTCAAGCCAGGGTCTGGTTGATCGACAAGGTCAGTGGCTGATGCCACAGTAGCGGCTGCTGCTGACAGCTGATCGTTTGCAGGTGACTCATTGAGAAGCTTCATCGTGTGGTTAGTCGCTCAAAAATTGGTTGACGGTCGCAAGTTGTAGACAAACTACGAACACCTCAAGTGCGCGTTGCAGAGAATCCATAGCCGGAAATGTGGGGGCGATTCGAATATTGCTGTTTTGTGGATCTAGCCCATAGGGAAATGTCGCTCCCGCTGGGGTCAGCTTAACACCAATTGCCGCAGCGTGTTGAATCACCTCGGAAGCGAGCCCTGGCAGGGTGTCTAGGGAAATAAAGTAGCCGCCTTGCGGGCGGCTCCAGGTCGCTATGCCTTTGCCTTCAAGGTGCTCAGACAGGATCTTGAGCGTCAGATCAAACTTGGGTTGAATAATATTTCGATGTTTGACCATATGTGCGGCGATATGTTCAGCGTCTTTGAGAAAGCGAACATGTCGTAGCTGGTTGACCTTGTCGAAGCCGATCACTGAAGCTGACAGGTATTTCTCGAAAGCCTTGAGATTGCTGGACTCAGTCGCTAAAAATGCGATGCCAGCACCGGCGAAGGTGATTTTGGAGGTTGAGCCAAACAGCACGACACTACGTTCGTTGCCCTGATGCTTGGCCTCGGCCATCAGGTTCTTCAATACGTCAGGATTATCGCTGAGATGGTGCACCGCGTAAGCGTTATCCCAGAGTATGGTGAAATGCTCGCCTGCGATTTCCGCCAGTCGAGCAATACGGTCTACGACGACGTCACTGTAAGTATGCCCGGTAGGATTGGAGTATTTAGGGACGCACCAAATACCCTTGATCAACGGGTCCTGTTTGATCAGCGCCTCGACCTGGTCCATATCGGGACCGTCATCAACTAAGGCTACGTTGAGCATCTCGATGTCAAAGTGTTCGCAAATCGTGAAGTGTCGATCGTAGCCGGGTACGGGGCAGATAAACTTAATTTTGGCATCTGGGTTGGCTACTAAGGCTTGACGCCAGACAGGGAGCATATGATCGATGTAAGCGTACATCAGCGACAGGCTGCTGTTACCACCGACCAAGACCTCATCGGTGTCGACTTCGAGAAAGGTGGCGGCCAACTGCCTGGCTTCTGGTATGCCCAGAATGCCGCCGTAATTTCTGACGTCCGTACCATCTTGCAACAGGTAGAAACCCTCGAGGATACCATCGAGTTCGTTAGATAAATCCAGTTGGGCCGGGGCTGGCTTGCCACGGGTCAAGTCGAGGTTCAGGTTAGCCTGTCTGAACGTCTCATATTGCGCGCCGAGAGATGTCTGTAGGCTCCGCAATTGCTCGCGGGATAGTTGTGAGAATTCCATTAAGTACTCCAATTGGACTGGATCGCTAGACAGTGAGACCCGTTAGTTCATCTTTGTCTAACATCAGGTTGAGGTTTTGTACGGCGGCTCCTGCTGCGCCTTTGCCCAGATTGTCTAGGCAAGAAGTTAAGAGGAGCTGTTCGTCATTGCCGAACACAAACAAGTCATTGCGATTGGTGCCGTTGTTGCGTTGTGGCTCAAGAAAACCATCGTCCAATGCGCCACTATCGTTGATTTCGTGCACCCGCACGCAGGCTTCGTCGGCGTAAGCCTCGGCCAGCAGACTGCGCACGGTTTGTAGGTTCACAGCGGTGGTGAACCAGCTTTTAGGTAAAGGGATATTAACTAACATGCCCTGTGGAAAATGGGCAACGGATGGCATAAACATGGGCGGCAGTGCTAGGCCCGCATAGTGCTTCATCTCGTTCAGATGTTTGTGGGTAAGGCCGAGGCCATAAGGCCGTGTGTACCAAAGATGTTCGGGCTGCTGTTGAGCGCGCTCGACGTATTGTTCAATCATGTTTTTACCACCGCCGCTGTAGCCGGATACGCCGTGGCAAATTAACGGGATGTCGGCGCGCAGCAGACCGCTGCGGATCAGTGGCGTCACGGCCAGCAGGAACCCTGTGGCCCAACAGCCGGGGTTGGAGATGTAGCGCGCCTGGCGAATTTTGTCTCTTTGCTGTGGCGCGAGTTCCGCCAGACCATAGACCCAATCTGGTGCGACCCGATGGGCTGTGCTGGCGTCCAAAATGCGGGTATTGGGATTATCGACGAGGGCGACAGTCTCTCTCGCAGCATCATCCGGCAAGCATAGGATAACCACGTCGGCGCTGTTGATCAGCTGTTGCTTGATCAGCGGGTTCTTTCGATCCTCAGCGGAAATCTGCAGCAGTTCAATATCGGTACGCTGACTCAATCTTTCGTGAATTTGCAGGCCCGTAGTGCCCACTTGACCATCGATAAATACTGTACTCATGAGCGTGCTTTATTCTCTATAGTCTGAATTTTTGAAAAAATGTCCGCATGTCCGCCGCCAATAACTCTGGCTGTTCGAGGGCGGCGAAATGGCCGCCCGCGGGCTGCAGGGTCCAGTGCTGAATATTGTAGAGTTCCTCAGCCCAACTTCTGGGTGGTTGGTATAGCTCTGCTGGGAACATGGTGCAGCCTGTGGGCGTCTCGATTCTACCATGTTCGAAGAGATTGTTGCCTACATGATTTGACTCGTAATACAGCCGAGTGGAAGACGTAATGGTGCCAGTGACCCAGTAGAGCATGATGTTTGTCAGTAGCTCGTCACGGCTAACGCTATTCTCCAGCTGGCCATGGCAATCGGTCCAAAAATGGAATATTTCGCTGATCCAGGCGGCCAGTCCACTGGGTGAGTCGTGCAAACCGTAGCCCAGGGTCTGAGGCCTGGAACCCTGGATTGCCTGGTAACCGGTACCGTCTGTCATCAACGTCTGACGCTCGCTGAGCACGCGCCGTTCTCGGTCTGTGACGCCGGCAAAGGGCTTCGGCAAATGTTTTGGATAGCCTGCAAAAACCAGGGTCAAGTGAATGCCACAAACCTGTTCGGGAGCCAATACTGCAGTCCAGCTGCTGATCGCTGACCCCCAGTCACCGCCTTGAGCGCCGTAACGGTCATAGCCGAGTTCGGCCATCAGTCGCACGTGTCCTGCGGCGACACATTTTTGGTCAAACCCTGGACTGGAGGGTGCGCTGGAAAAGCCGTACCCAGGAATGGATGGGCAGACAACATGAAACGCGTCAGCAGCGGTGCCACCAAATTGTTCGGGGTGAGTCAACATTGGCAAGATACGACTGAATTCAACGATCGAACCTGGCCAACCGTGAGTCATGATTAAGGGCAAGGCTTCGGCGTGGGGTGAGCGGGCATGAATGAAGTGGAGTGATTGGTCATCAATTTCCGCCGTGAAGTGCTCGAAGTGATTCAGCTTCGCCTCTTGTTGCCGCCAGTCATACTGTTCCAGCCAATATTGGCACAAAGACTGTAACCATTGGCGGTCTGTACCGTACTGCCAATCCTGGCCAATCTCATCGGGCCAGCGAGTGTTGCGCAGACGCTGGTGCAAATCAGTGATGACGGC
Organism: SAR86 cluster bacterium; assembly: GCA_013204195.1. Taxonomy (GTDB): domain Bacteria; phylum Pseudomonadota; class Gammaproteobacteria; order Pseudomonadales; family Azotimanducaceae; genus UBA4582. The sequence goes on along the minus strand of JABMOJ010000218.1, from coordinate 865 downwards.
AGCGTCAATGTCGATCTTGAATGGTGAGATTTTCATAAGCCTGGGTCCGGTTCCTCAGTGAGCGCTCGATGCAGCCATCGTACAGCTTCAAGGTTCTGGATGTGAGCCTCAGGCAACACCGTGCCATCACATATGCTGTCGAGAGACATTGACGGAAAGTATTGGTCGCGCATGAAGTGAATGAATTTCAGCGTTTGAAATCCATCGAACCAATCACGCAGGAAGCGCTCAAAAACCGGTTTCAACGACCGTCGTTGCTGACCCAGCAGTTGACGCAGACCAGCATGATTGAGCCAGTTGAGAATTTCCGGGGTCTGTCGAAAGCAGATCTCTGGGTCCTGGTTGTGGAGTTGTTCTGCGGTGGCGAGAAAAATTCGCAGCATGTGGAACACCCGTGGATCATAGAATGCATAATCGGTGATCGGCGCTGCCAGTGAACTGATGGTCTGCAATGCCGGCCCGGTGCCGAATGGCGCTCGGTCCGACAGTCTGGCCTGGATGCGGATAGCGGCGCCCGGGTTGATCTCGATCTGGCCGGTTTTGGCCAGCTTATTCAGAATGTAGAAGTCTTCGGCGGCGTTGCGCTTTGGAAAACCGCGAACCTGGGCATAGTGCTTGGCATTGATGCGCAGGGTGCTACCGATGGTATGAAACGCGTAACCACTGCCGGCGTAGCGCAAGCCGCGAACATAGTAATACATCGAAATGTCATACAGTTTTGAAGCTAACTCCAGTTCGGCGGCAAAATAGTGGTGAAACGGTTGCAGGATAGCTGCGGTAGATAATGCCGGTGCTGGTGTGTCGAAATAATTGTTCGGTAAGACTACATCGGCATCGGTGCTATTGATCAAAGGTGATTCGATGG
>JABMOJ010000217.1 GCA_013204195.1 SAR86 cluster bacterium | reverse complement strand
CTGTCTGGATCGGGCGTAATGTTAGTCGTATAGATAGTGCCAAAGGGTGTTGGGACCGGCAGACCACCGGCATACGGCTTTGAGGAATCGTTGGTATGGCAAGCTGCACAGTTTCCGAGGCCTGCCAACATTCTCCCCTGATCAATCTCCTTCTGAGTGAACTGCGAGGCGCGGAGTCCGGCTGGGTCAGAAATTGTTGAGCTACACGCAACAAGCAGGCCGCCGACGAGGACAATGATACAGGCGCAAGCAACCTTAATAGGTATTGGTTTCATCTGGCAGGGCCTCCTTCTTCAGCCAAACAGGGTTCACTGAGAAGACGTAGGTGGCCATATTAGCACACGGTGATGACATTACTGGCCTGCAGATAAATAGGCTCGGGGTAAAGTTTACAATAGCTTTGGTTTCGGACCTCGCATTTCTATTGTTGCGGAATTCAATTTCTACTTTATTGGCAAATACGTTAACTTGTCGGTACACATCATTGTTATCGAAGCCGATAGCATACTTCCTACTAGTCACGAGTACTGTGCACTTCTTTTTATGGCAATTCACTGGTACCCAGGTCACATGCACAAGGCGATTCGCGAGATGACCAGCATCCTGCCGGATGTTGATCTTGTGATCGAGTTGCTTGACGCTCGCTTGCCTGCCAGTAGTCAGAACCCGGTGATTGCGAAACTCCGGCTTAACAAGCCGTGCATCAAAATTTTGAGCAAGTCTGATCTGGCTGACCCGGAAACCACATTGCGCTGGCAGGCGTATTTTGAGCAGGATGCATCCGTCAAAACGCTCCAGACAACGCTTGACCAGAATGACAAGGTGCAAAGGATCATTCGGTTGTGTCGGGCGCTGGTGCCCTCTAAGGACAAAGCACACCGCGGTATGCTGGTAATGATCGCTGGGATTCCGAATGTTGGTAAATCGACGCTGATTAATGCTCTGGCAGGACGGAAAGTAGCCAAGACAGGTAATGAACCTGCCATTACGAAGGGGCAGCAACGTATCAAGCTGGGTGAAGGCATTATGCTGCTGGACACGCCGGGCATACTGTGGCCAAAGATTGAAAACGAAAATAGTGGTTATCGACTGGCGGCCTCTGGTGCGATTAAAGACACAGCGATGGGCATCGACGATGTCGGCTTTTACCTGGCAGATTACCTGATTAGACATTACCCGGCAGCTCTGAGAGACCGTTACGACCTGGCATCGGTGCCGGCTACCGAGCTTGAATTTTTAGAACTAATGGGTTCCCGACGTGGCTGTCTTAGCGCCGGTGGGCGGGTTGATTTGGAAAAAGCGTCGGCGATTCTTGTGAATGAATTTCGTGCTGGCATGCTGGGTGCAATCACGCTGGAAACGCCAGAAATGATGCTGCAAGAAGAGGTGATTATTGCGCAGCAAAAACAGACGAAAGCAGACAGGGATGCGCAAAGAAAACGTAATTTCCGCTCTGGTCGTGATGATGCGGTGCAATAGCAGGTAAAGGATAGGTAGTGGATGTGCTCTTGGTAATAAATAATAAATATTAGGGACACACACATTTACCGTGCTCGAGGACCGAAACGATCCCCCACAGCCCACCTAGCTATATCCCTACACCAAACACAGAAATTACCTAGAAAAAACCTGGAGCTACCTGACACTTGGCATCTCGCAACGCCAGGAAAGCAAGTCCTTAGTCGTTGATTCCGAACGGCCAAGGAAAACGCTTCTACGGTGCTCTAATTGCTAGGGCTCTTTACCCCGACTCAATATTTCTAGTCTGCTCAGCATCAGGGCAACGGTTATCGTCGACGCTTATTTCACTTTGTTACCGGGTGCAGGTGGTTTCATTTACGCCAATCTGAAGGCAGCTTATTTACTTAGGAATGAAAGTAGATGCTGACCAAATAACTTCGGCAGTAATGTCTGGGTCGAGCTTTAGTTGATGGATCCACTTCACCACTGGAAGAAATCCTCGAACCAGAAACGTTAGCGGACCACATAACCACGTCCCTCCAGGCAGGCGCTGAACGCACGCTTATAACCGGCCTGTCTGACGTTAAGCTCTACCTGATCAGCAGCGATATCTTCAGCTTTGCTCTGCGCATTTGCCTCAGCTGTACGCCGTCCGTCGTGTTCAATGGTTGCGCCAATCAACGTGCCGGCGGCCGCACCAATAATGGCCCCTTGGCCCGCGTTTCTATCATGTGATCCGATAGCGGCCCCAGCGATAGCGCCGATAATGGTGCCAGTCAGTGCTGCACCTTCCTTTGCGTTTCTCCCCACCGGTACACGCACGAGTTTTGGCTGTTGCGTATTGTTGGTGGATGGATCAAATCCGGACTCCTTGCTTGCCCAGACGTAACATTCATAGCGGTCACGCTCAGTCTGTTCGATAGTTTGCCCTTTAGCGGGATAGACATAGACATCGCCTTCAGCGGCGTAAATGCTGGTGGTTAGGCACGCGAGCGCAACAGGTGCGATTAGCTTGATTAGTAGAGTTTGCGTTTTCATCGGACGGTATACCCCCTGCCTTCGAGACAGGCGGAAACGGCGCGTCGATAGTCTGGCGCGAGAGAAGCTCGCTGGTTTGCCATTGACGGGTCGTAGCTTGTCTGCGACTTGGCCCAGCGGTGGCATTCGTACCGGTCCTGATCCCGCAGTTCTTCATTCTGGCCATTTTTTGGATAGACGAAAAGCTCAGCTGCGCTGGCAACTTCCATGCTTGACTGCATCAAAGCCTCGCCTCTTGCCGGTTGTTCCACAACCACGTAGTCCCGGTTCCTGTCGTCATACAGGTAGTAGGTAGTGTTCGCGTAGAAGTAGCGACGCGTGTCAAGTCCAAAACTCACATAGCCTGTCGGCAAGCTTCGAACGTGTGCACCCAGTGGTGCACTGATCACAACGTAGCCGCTGGAACGGGGTTCATAAAAGACGCCGCGCCGATAATAGTAAGGGTGGTCGTTAACCCGAATCCGCTCGTGCCGGTCGGGCAATACGTGAATAGATTCGCCGGGACGGCGAAAGTCTCGGTGATCTCTGTCTGCATATGCTGCTGGAATCAGGAGCATGAAAGACAGAGTGGCGATGACAAACGTAAGAGATGTAAGTCTTGTGAAGCAGTTCATGTGGCGACCTCAATTAACTTGGCTTAACCCGAAATAACAGGACCAGATACGCGCTGGTTACCTGAACCCGCCGAAGTATGTGCGCCTAAGCCTGAATGGCGTCTGAATGCCGCTGCACCGAGGTCAAAGTCACGCAACACATATTCACGGACACACCTGACGCACATGACGTCACGGACACACACATTTATCGTACTTTGGGACTGAAGATATCTCTCACAGCACAACTCACTATATTCCTGGACTAAGTAAAGAAATCACTTAGACAAACGACTCTCGACCTGCCTGACACTTGGTACATGGCAACGCCAAGAAGCCAACTCATTGATCCCGAACGGCCAATGCACTACCACCTTGTATCAAGGTGCGTCCGCAGAAGTTGGCTTTGTGGCATTGATCGCTCAACAAAAAGAGACTACGAGCATCGCAGGAAATGGCTGGAGGAACGACTTCTGCATCTAGCCCACTACTTTGCGGTTGCGGTAGATGCCTACGCCATCATGAGCAATCATTTTCATCTGGTAGTCTATTTCGATCCCGGTGAAAGCTATCTCTGGTCTGATGGAAAAGTGGCTGATAGGTGGCTGAGTGCTTTTCCGCCTCGTGGCAATTCCTCTTCTGAGAATGACCGCCAGAAAATCCTGATGCTGCATCGCGAACTCCTCCTGCAATCACGGGAAAGATTGAAACACGCCAGGCAAACCCTGGGCTCACTGTCAATGTTCATGAAATACCTGAAACAACCCATTGCCTGCCGGGCAAACAAAGAAGATCGTTGTACAGGCCCTTTCTTCGAGGGCAGGTTCTACTCTGGCGCGCTATTGGATGAAAACGCCATAGTCGCTGCCATGGCCTACGTTGACCTGAACCCATTACGGGCAAGGATCGCTCAACACATTGAAGACTGCCGGGCTGCCTCTGGTTACCGTCGAGCACAACTCGCCAAGAACACGCCCAAAAGACTTAAGGAAGCTATCCAACCTCTGGTTAGTGGTCTCACGGATGAACGACCCGCCTTTTCGATCACTCTCGAACAGTTTTTCCAAATCCTGAAACCGTGCGAACTTGAATACAGCACACCAGCCGCAAACGAAAAAACAAGCCGCTGGTTTACTCGTATTGCTTCGCTTAAAAAAAACAACGAGCCTTTGGCGCTGCCGCAGAGCTCGACAACTGGAAAATGATCCGTGGTTGGTCCTTTTCGGGGACTCCTTTGCCTGCGGCGTGATAATCGCTGCGACTCTACTCGGTAATTCCCTTCTCTCCTATATCTCGTATCAGGCGAACGAATAATTAGGTCTTTTCGTTGCCTTGGATTCGGATCTTGAGCGCTAAAGGACATCAAAGCGAGTGCGGGTAATGGAAGTGTGTATCCGTTTCTAGAATCAATCCTTATGCACGCGGCTTACGTACAACCGATACAAGAGAAAAGTAGAAGAGAACAATGAACGCGTCGACAATCCTCCCTGAGGAGCTCAAAAAATTCAACGATCTGGCCGAAACCTGGTGGGATGAATCGGGGCCCATGTGGCCACTTCATCGCCTGAATGCGCTGCGGGTGCCGTTTATTCGGGCCCAGGTTCAAGAACACCTTAATCTGGCACCAGAAGCCACGCTGAAGAATGTTTCCATGCTTGATGTTGGCTGCGGAGGCGGAATACTTTCGGAATCGATGGCCAGGCTTGGCGCGTCGGTTCACGGTATCGACGTGGCTGACCGCAATATCTATGCGGCCCGGCAGCACAT
>JABMOJ010000216.1 GCA_013204195.1 SAR86 cluster bacterium | reverse complement strand
GCTTGGGTTGGCTCCTGCCGAGATCAGTGGCAACTTCTGCCAGAACGCGCTGTTGGGCGGCCGTCAGGGTAAATGCCAAAGCGCCCTGCAAGGCGGCACAGGTTGCCGCAGGTGGCTCAAATTCAAAGGCCAGCAGGCTCGCCATTTCCTCACGCATCAGCCGCATGCTGGTTTGATGTGCGAGTAGCTCTTCAAAGGCCAGGCGTTGTTGGGCCGGGTGAATGCCCTCAAGAAGATCTTCAAGGCCGATGTCTGCGGTGGGTCGGTGGATCAGGTGTAAGGCGGCATTGATGTCGGTTTGGAGGAAGCCTTGATCGCCTAAAGGGATGTTCTGCAACAGTTTGCCAGCGTCCATTAGGGCTAGAACTTGAGTCACAATGGCGCGTATTCTCGATTGACCAAGACCCTCGGTGACGGGATAAACCGGGGTTAAGTGTTGCTCCAGGGGTGTCTGGGTATCGGCGGTATATTCCGGATGATAAATTTCCAGACCGGCTGAGCCGCGCCGGACTTCACCATAACAACGCAGATTGACGGTATTCTTCAGGCCAGCTTGCTGTTGCTTGGAGAAGTGGAAGAAACGCAGGGCAATAGTGCCGGTGGCGTCTTGCAAGTGAGCGAGCAAGCTTCGGCGTTTACCAAAGCTGATTTCGCAAGCAATCACCTTACCTTCCAGAACGACCTGCTGGCCCGGTCGGGCCGCATCAATGGCGGTCAAACGGGTCCGATCTTCGTAGCGCAGGGGTAGATGAAACAGCACATCTCGCAGACTGAAAATTCCGACTCGGGCCAGCTTCTCGGTCAATGCCGGGCCGACCCCCTTCAGCGAGCCAACGCTGGCAGCCTCGAGGGTCTCAGATTCGTTCATCGGCGATGTCTGGAATGAGGGTCATTAAGGGTATGGTGGAAACTGGTCACTAGGTGAGATCGATGATGGCATCGATCTCGATCTGTGCGCTCTTGGGTAAGGCGCTGACCTCCACCACGGCTCGCGCTGGATAAGGCGCGTTTAACAGACTTTCCATATAGGTGTTGACCTTGGCGAAGTGCGCCAAGTCTGTGAGGTAGATATTGAACTTGATCGCTTGATTTAACGTGGTGCCCGCCGCCTGACAAATCCCGTCGAGATTCTGAAATACCTGGTGAATTTGTTCGCTGATGTCGTCCGAGACCAGCGTCATGGTCTCCGGCACCAAAGGTATCTGGCCGCTGATATACAGCACGCCGTTGGCGGCGACCGCCTGGGAATAGATGCCGATAGCCGCGGGGGCTGCAGCGCTACTGATAAATGCCTTGGCCATGGTTTAGCTTCTCATGCGAGTAATTTTGGTGACGCCTTTGATGATCCGCAAGCGCTTGATAACGTTAGCCAGGTGCACGCGGTCGCGAACAGCCAGCACCAGATTGACGGTGGACAGATGAGCGTCTCGTTCCATCATACTGATTCGATCTACATTGGCATCGGCCTTGGTAATGGTGGAAGCTAATACCGCGACGATCCCCTTCACATGCTCAAGCTCGACTCTCAGCTCGACAGAGAATTCCTGGCCCATATGAGAGTCCCAACGGACACTCATGGTTTCTTCGGGCTTGTTACGTAACTCTGACATGTTCCGGCAAACGTCCATATGGATAACAATGCCCTTGCCAGCGCTGATATGGCCAATGATGGGGTCACCAGGAATAGGTTTGCAGCACTTGGCATAGGTGACCACCAGCCCCTCTGTACCCATGATGGGTAATGGCGTATGGCGAACAGGACCGTCAGACTCGGTTGTGGCCGTGACTAAGCGGCTGGCGATGACGGACGCCATTTGGTTACCGAGGCCGATAGCTTCGAGTAACTGGTCAAGATAGACCATATTGCGTTCTTTAAGAACCACCAACAGGCGCACTGGATCAATGGCTTCAATACTGGTGTTGTGGGCCTTCAATGTCCGCTCTAACAAACGTCTGCCAAGCGCCATGGACTCATCGCTTTGCTGGTTCTTTAGAGAATGGCGAATACCGGCCCGAGCTTTGCCGGTGATGACAAAGCTTAGCCAGGCTGGATTGGGGTGGGCACCGGAGGCCGTGATGATCTCAACGGTCTGACCACTCTCCAGGGTTGAGCTCAGGGGCGCCAGGCGCCGGTCTATACGACAGGCCACGCAAGTGTTGCCAATATCGGTGTGTACTGCATAAGCGAAATCGATGGGCGTTGAGCCCTGGGCAAGCTCATAGATCTGGCCTCGCGGGGTGAAGACATAAACCTCGTCGGGAAACAGATCGGTTTTGACATTTTCGATGAACTCTAGGGAGTTACCAGCGCTTTGCTGGATCTCGAGCAGGCCTTTCATCCATTCTCGAGCGCGCTTATGGCTGCCAGAGCTACTTTCGTCATTGGCCTTATAGAGCCAGTGTCCAGCGATGCCATTATTGGCTACCATTTCCATTTCAACGGTTCTGATCTGGATTTCGATGGGCAGACCATGCATACCGAACAGCGTTGTATGCAATGACTGATAACCATTGGCTTTGGGGATCGCGATATAGTCTTTGAATCGACCCGCCACCGGTTTATAAAGATTGTGGACTGAGCCCAGAACGCGGTAACAAGTATCCACGGTGTCGACGACAATGCGAAAGGCGTAGACATCCATAATCTCGGTAAAGGAACGGCGCTTGCTACGCATCTTGTCGTAGATGCTGTAAAGGTGCTTCTCGCGGCCGATAACCTCGGCAGCAATGCCATCTCGCGCCAAATTGGCTTTGATAGAATCAAGGATATTGCTGACGTATTCCTTGCGATTTCCGCGAGCGGTGCGGACGGCCTTCTCGATCATCGATGAGCGCAGCGGGTAAAGGGCTTTGAACCCCAGTTCTTCAAACTCAATGCGCGTGTTATTCATACCCAGTCGGTTGGCGATGGGTGCGTAAATTTCCAGTGTTTCGCGGGCGATACGTCGTTGTTTTTCACTGTTAAGACTACCGAGCGTGCGCATGTTATGCAGGCGATCAGCGAGTTTTACCATGAGGACGCGAATATCCTTGGCCATGGCCAGGGTCATTTTCTGGAAGTTTTCCGCTTGCGCCTCGGCCCGAGAATGAAACATGTTTTTGAGTTTGCTGACACCATCCACCAGGTTGGCGACTTCTTCATCAAATTCTGTACTAATGATATGTTTTGGAATGCCGGTGTCTTCGATCACATCATGGAGCAGTGCGGCAATTAGGCACTGATGATCCATATGCATATCAGCGAGAATGGCAGCAACGGCCAGTGGGTGGGTAATATAAGCTTCGCCTGAGCGCCTGGCCTGGCCCTCATGGGCGGCTTCGGCGAAGTGATAGGCTTTGCGGACCTGCTGGATCTGCTGGTCGCCGAGATAAGTCTCAAGGTCGAGGGCAAAGGAGTCGATCGTCAGCACGGTCGAGACCCCCTGGCGGCAGGGATACCCGTGACGCTTGACATAGCCATGGCCGTCGACAAAACAATCAACAGAGCAAACCGGAGGGATGCCATAGATAGCGAGCTAAGTGGTACGCCGAATTTTGCAGCGGCGTCTGTCGCAAGGCTAGTCATGCGCCGGAGTGTTGGCTCCGGCAATGATAGTCTAGATGTCTGTTGCGAGAGGGGTTTCGAATTCATGGTGTGCCGCAGCTATATCCAATGTCTTGGGTTCATCCTGCGTGCCCTCTTTAAGTATGCTTGCATCGATAAAGCCTCCAGCAATTTCGCGCAGAGCCAGTACCGTTGGCTTGTCATTTTCAATGGGGACCAGCGGATCTTTGCCGCCCGTGGCGAGTTGTCGAGCACGCTTGCTGGATACCATTACCAGTTCAAAGCGGTTATCTACATGTTCCAGACAATCTTCAACGGTCACTCGTGCCATCAGTTTACTCCGAATTCAACAAAGGCCCTGGGGCCGGTTCACAACGACCGCGCAGTCTACCGAATCCATCATAGCTGCACAATGAGTAATTGTCGTCATTTCCTGGTGTACTTCATGCAAGCAGTGCGGCAATCAAGTCTGAGAAGCGCTTTTGTTGTTCGCTAACCAGCAAGTCGGCAGCTCTTGCGTTCACAATTCGACTGAGATCCTGCAATGCAACGGTGAAATCATCGTTGATAATCAAATACTCGAATTCTTGGTAATGGGAGATCTCATTAATGGCTTCGCTCATACGTGTCTGGATGATGTGCGGATCATCCTGGC
>JABMOJ010000215.1 GCA_013204195.1 SAR86 cluster bacterium | reverse complement strand
GGCCAAGGGCATTCCGATCCATCTTGATGGCGCGCGAATTTGGCAATGTCAGTCGTTTTACCAAAAAACCTACGCCGAGATTGCGGCGCTGTTTGATAGTATCTATGTGTCCTTCTATAAGGATCTCGGCGGTCTGGCGGGTTGCCTGTTGATGGGTGCTACCGACTTCATCCAACAGAGTCGGGTCTGGCAACGCCGGCATGGCGGTAACCTCTATACCCAAGCGCCGTTTGTCGCGGCGGCTCGCCTGGGGTTGCGCCGGCGTTTGCCGATGATGGCTGGCTGGGTGACTCGAGCTCGAGAGATCGCCAGTCGCCTTGCCGCCTTTGATCAGGTCATCGTCAATCCTAATCCGCCTCATGTGAACCTGTTTCAGTTGTATCTCAAGGGCGACCCAGTGGCCTTGACGCAGCGGCACCACGAGATTGCTGCTGCCACCGGAACCTATCTGTTTCATCGTCTCGGGCCCGCGCCCATTCCCGGCTTCGCCATGACTGAAATGCATATTTGGGAAAATGCCAGTCAGCTTGATCTAGACTGCTTGGCGCCGTTTATGACCGAGCTGTTGCGGCCTTAGAAGTCCAGCGGCAGTTTTAGATGCTGGGCATAGGTCATGTCCCGCTGGTGGATGAGGACGGGGTCGTAACCGTCAATGGATTTTGCCAGAACCGCCCAACTGCGCCGCAGGCCATCTGGCATGGGATTTTGTGCTGCGGGTAGTGACTGCAACATGTTTGAAAAGCAGGCCCAATAAGCATCGGCGGCGGTGAGTTGGTCGCCGACCAGGAAAGCAGAGCCTCGTGAAGCCTGCGCTTTGATGTGTGCGGTGAGAAAATCCAGGAAGTCGATGACCCGCTGTCGAGCCAGACTGACTTGTCCTGCATCATACTGGTACTCGTGATACATGGGATTCTTGTCGATCACTTCCGGGCCCTGCGCCTCATAGCCCGCGTTGAGCATCAGCAGCCTAGCGTTCCAGGCAAAACCGCGCTCGCCGGCGATTTCGTTAATCAGCCCGACCATGAATATCCGCGCGTCGAGGGCTTTGGGTACCAGTGACTCACCACTACCGAGCCGCTCAGCGAGATCCAAAATCTCTAACCAGCGTACGCGAGGAGGCTCGCCATTATACAGAGCAATGGGGGCATTTCGATGCCCAGTCCAGGCGACCAGGTCAAGATTTTTACGTCCGCCTTGTTGTTCTACCGCCTGGTACGCGACATGCCGCAAGTCCAGAACCGCTTTTGCTGCTTCGCTCCAGGGGCCGGGTACACCGCGGGTTAACACCAGTCTTAAACCGGTTTGTTGTTGTGCGTCACTGATCGAAAGATAATCCATCGAATGGGTCTCTGCAAAAAAACCTGACTTTGCCGCACTAACGCATGGCTGTCAGCACTCTTGGCGATCCAGCGTGGAAAAAATCCCAAACATTGTTGTCGTCAAGGTGAATAACAAGCCTGTTTCTATTGTGTGAAAGGTGGCTTGCAAGCGTTCGCCGATCAATTCACACTGAGCTAAGCTTAATGTTTTAGGAGGTGTTAGATGAGTGTCGAGAAAGGCGGCAAGCTCGGGCCAGGTGACCCTTTTCCGGTCATGGATCTGCGGCTTATGGATGGTGGTTCACGCCAACTACCTGGCGACCTGGAGACGCCATTTACCATCGTTTTATTCTATCGTGGTCATTGGTGACCCTACTGTTGCCGGCTGTTAGCTGGCTATGAAGAGCGCCGTGCAGCGTTCGAAGAGCAAGGTGCGCGGATCATCGCTGCGAGCGTCGATTCAATGGAGAATACTCTGGCGCTGGCAGCACCCCTGGGGTTCCCTGTGGGCCATGGTGTCACGCGCGCCGATGCAGATAGTCTGGGTGCCTGGTGGGACGACAACCGAAATTTCATCCAGCCCAGCGAGTTTATTCTTAGTCGCAGTGGCAAGGTGATGATGTCTACCTACAGTAACTCGCCCATCGGCAGAATGGAGCCTGAAGAAACGCTGACATTGCTGAAATATTTGAATGCGCAACGGCAAAAGCAAAAGGCCCAAGCGCCGCCTCCTGCGCGAGACTGAACAGCTACGCCGCAAGCGGCTGAGCCTTCGCTGCTGGCGTGCAGGTCAGGAAAAACAAATCATTTAAAAAAATTTAAGGTGAACATTATGAATCAAAAAGTCCTGCAAATCGTTGCGGCCATCCCGGGTCTGCTCATGTTGAACAATGCTATCGGCTTTATTGCTAATCCTGAGGGCGCAGCGGCAAGTCTTGGTATGCCCTTGCTGGAGGGCATGGCGCTGAGTACTCAAATCGGCGACCTGGGGGCTTTTTTCCTGTGCAGCGCCAGTTTCATTTTTTATGGGGCCTATAAATCAAACCCTACCTTACTGAGTGCTGCGGCCAGCATGCTTGGCTTCGCCGCCATTATGCGGTTGGTTGCCTGGGGGTTTCATGGCGCAGACCTGGCGACGGTGTTCATCACGGTTGAGGTTGTGATCACGGTCTGGCTGGTGGTTTGCGCCTATTTGCTGGCGCCTAAATCCTTGGGGTCCGCAACAGAGTAATTACCAGCTCTCGTACGTTCGGCAGTTAGGTTTGTTCAAACTGAGTGCCAATGGCTATTCTCGAGTAGAATTTTAATTCGGGGTGCGAAAGCTGCGTGTTGGTGGTTAGTAAGCTTATACAAGATCAATAGGGCGCGTGTCAGCAGTATAAAGATACGTGTCTTACTTTTATCGTCAATCGATGTCTGCAGATTCAATCTAACTATTCGAGTGTGCTTGATGGCACATGCTCTCTCGTCACTCGAGTTCAGATCCATTAAAAGGTATATAAATGTCTGACCCACGAAATCCAGAATCTTTGCGTGCTTGCGCAGAACCCTTGAACCCGCTCAGCGAGCCCTGTGTCATGGTGATCTTTGGCGCGTCCGGTGACCTGACTAAGCGCTTGTTGGTCCCTTCCTTGTATAACCTGGCCTGTGACAATTTGTTGTCGCCGAATTTTGCAGTCCTGGGTACCGGTCGAAGCAAGATCAGTAATGAAGAGTTTCGTTCATCAATGGCCAGCGAAGAGACCGGCTTGCGGGCTTTTCACACCCGTAACGAATTCGATGAAGAAGCATGTGGTGAGCTGTTGGAACGCTTCTATTTCGAGAGCGCTAATATTGATGTCGAGGGTTTTACCCAGCTCAAGCAAACCGTTGAGGCGCTCGACAAAAAATACCAGGCGGGTGGAAATGTCTTGTTCTATTTCGCCATGGCGCCAAGATTTTTTGGTGGATTGTGTGAAAATTTGTATAAAGCCGGGTTCCAGGAAGGTGACGGCTGGAAGCGGATCATTGTTGAGAAACCCTTCGGGACTAATTTGCAGTCAGCCTTAGATCTCAATGATGAGATTCTTCGATACTGGCGGGAGGATCAAATTTATCGGGTAGACCATTATTTGGGTAAGGAGACAGTCCAAAATTTGTTGGCATTTCGGTTTGCAAACGGCATGTTCGAGCCATTATGGAATAAGCATCATATCGACAATATCCAGTTTAACGTGTGTGAGGCGGTGGACGTTCAGGGTCGTGGCGGCTACTACGATCAATCTGGGGTGCTTCGAGACATGATGCAAAATCACATGTTCCAGATGTTGTCTTATATTTGTATGGAACCGCCTGGATCTTTTGATGCTGATTCTATTCGTAATGAAAAAGCTAAGTTGCTGGAGTCAGTCCGTATTTATACGGACGATGAGGTTCGTGAGAACGTTGTTCGCGGTCAGTATGGGCCGTCTTATGACGACCAGGGCGCGTTCAGCAAGCCGGGCTATCGGGACGAGGATGACGTTGATCCTGAATCGAAAACTGAGACCTTCGCGGCGGCAAAACTACAAATTGACAATTGGCGCTGGGAGGGGGTTCCGATCTATCTGCGTTCAGGCAAGGCGCTCTGGAAGCGGGGTACGGAAATTGTCATCGAATTCAAGAAGCCGCCAGTGAAGATGTTTCAGGGCACCGGGATTGAGCATCTCACCTCGAATCGCCTGGTGTTTCATATTCAGCCCTTTCAGGGTATCGAATTGCTGTTCCAGGCAAAGACGCCTGGTCCTACGATGCAGTTACAAAGTGTTGATATGAGTTTTAATTATGGTGATGCCTTTAAGGCCTCGCGCTATACGGGCTATGAGGTGATGCTGTATGCCTGCTCGCGCGGCGATGCGACGCTTTTCTCCCGTGGTGACTTGGTTGAGGCCGCCTGGCGCATCGCCCAGCCATTGCTGGATCACTGGGAGGCCACGCCGGCGGCTGAATTTCCGAACTACTCACGAAATTCTTGGGGGCCCAAGTCGGCCTACGAGTTATTGGAACGTGACGGGCGGCGTTGGTTTGAGGTTGTTACGCCTGATGTGCTGGAGGAGTCGCCCATGTTTAAGGGTGCAGACCCGCTGCTGCTGAATGCCGTCATTCTGGCCTTACGCCCAGCGACTGCCGCTCCCGGTGAGATCATTCTCCAGCGTGGGGATGTCACTACCGAAATGTATTTCATCTGTCGCGGTGAGGTTGAGGTGTTGGACGTCGCCGGCAACGTTGTCAACCAGCTTAAGGATGGTAACTTCTTCGGGGAAGTTGGCCTGCTGCTTTCGACGGCGCGAACTGCTGATGTCAGGGCCAAGACACTATGCGACCTATTTGTTTTGAGCAAAAGAGACTTCAGTCGAATACTGCTGGATCATCCGCAGTTCGCCGAGAGCATGCTGGGGGTTGCCAAGGAACGTTACGATCTGGCGCTGTCAGTCGCTGAGCTGCTGGCGTCTGGGCCTGAGGCTAGCGCTTAGATTGGCTGCTTAGCGTTGGCGCTAGGTTGCAGTCGCGCCAGGCCTATCCGTGTTCGTTGTCTGATTGACAGGTAAGACACTTGCTGGCTTCAGGATAAGCTTTCAAGCGCAGAAACGTGATAGTTTCATCGCAACTGCTGCACCGGCCATAGGTGCGCTGATCCAGTCGATCTTTCGCACGGTCGATCAGGGTCAGGCGATTGCTGGTGAGATTACGGTTAGCGCGCAAGATACTCTGGTTATGCATTTCATCCATTCGGCTTAAGCGGCTGGCGTTGTCCTTGAGCTTGACCGGTTTTGCCTGCAGTTCGGTGTCTGTCAGCAGTGCCGTCAGGCGCGCCTTGAGTTGTGCCAGATCAGCGTCCAGTTCGGCGAGTTGTGCGGCGGTGAGTTCCAATTCCATGGTCATCTTCCGTTGGGCTGGTCCCTGTCCGCCGTGAAGGCGGGCAGCAGCATATTGCATTCAAGCTGGGGCTGTTCTGTAGGGTTTTGTGAGGCCTCGGGTTTGAATCCGATGGGTGTCGAGGTTTCCACCCCAGCATTGTTAGTTATGGACCTTACTCGATCCTGTCATTAGCACAAGCGCCTTGGCTAACCTGGTGCACGCTTGATGTGGCGAATAGGTGTGACCTGAGACGTCACAGATGAGCAGCACAGCGCCTAGTGGTTGTAGCCTGAAAGATCCCTTGCACTTGGGTCCAAGGTGCTCTGCTTCAGATAACAGAGAGCGCGACAGTTGTAATATTGCTGAGTTGTTGTTCTTATCTCAGGCTAGGAATAATGATTTCAGCACAGCGTGCTGGCAAACCCGTAGTGAAGGAGGGCCGTATGGGGCCGTTAGAGGGTGTCAAAGTATTGGATTTGTCGGCGGTGGTCTCAGGCCCGTTGACCGGTGCTATGCTCGCCGACCAAGGTGCGCAAGTGATCAAGGTTGAGCGGTTGACCGGCGACATACAGCGCAATGTCGGCAGCAAGCGCAACGGCTACTCTGGCTCATTTCATGTGTTGAATCGCGGTAAGCGCTCCATCGCCGTAGACCTGTCGTCCGCGCGGGGTGTCAAGTTGGTTCAACAGCTGGCTGACTCTGTAGACGTCGTGGTACAAAATTTCCGGCCGGGCGTGATCGACAGGCTGGGGCTGGGCTACGCTGCGTTAGCCGTGACGAATCCTCGCATCATATTCCTGTCCATTAGCGGTTTCGGCCAATCTGGTCCGAAAGCTGGCAAGCGTGCTTACGATCCCATTATCCAGATGTACTCTGGTATCGCCGATGTTCAGGGCCAGAAGCGAGGCGAGGGGCCGGAACAGGTGAATCAGCTGCTCATGGACAAGTTGACGGCTTATACGGGATTTCAAGCCATCACAGCGGCCCTGTATGCGCGCGAAAAATCCGGCGTCGGCCAACATATTGAGCTGTCGATGCTCGATACCGCGGTGGCGTTTTTGTGGCCTGATGCCGGTGCCGATAATATCTTGCTCGGTGAAGATATCGATCATCATCCGCCCATTCGCGCCGCGGGCACAGTGGTTGAATTAGTCGATGGTTGGGGCGCCATTATGACACTGTCAGATCATGAGTTCGCGGGGTTGTGCCGAGCACTGGCATTAACGGATATGGCCGCAGACTCACGTTTCAACAGCCTCAAAGGTCGACAGCAGAATCGTCAGGTGTATGTTGAGGTGGTGAAAAATGCTGTGGCTGATGCCACTAAAGGTATGACCCTGGCCGAGCTCACCGAGAAGTTGGATGCTGAGCATGTGCCATTTGCCCACGCTCGCAGCCTCGACGAGTTACCCAGTGATGCGCAAATTCAAGCCAATGCCCTGTTCTATGAGCGAGTGCACCCCATCGCCGGTCTGGTGCGGGAAGTCCGCCCGGCGCCGATATTTTCGGGTACGCCCACTGTGACTGGTGGCTTTGGTCCTGCGATTGGGCAAGACACGCGAGATATATTAGCTGAAGCAGGATTAGCCGAAGACATCGAGGGGTTATTGCGAGATGGTGTGGTCGGCCAGGCGAGCGAATGAGTCAGTTCCAGTGAAAAGTCCGGATCCTGCCGTTGCTCAAAGGCGCTGCGCGCGACATTAACAAACCGCATGGACTCGGGTAGTCAGCACAAAGTTTTGTATTTCAAGAGCACAACCAACCCATAATAACCCCTGTCGAGGCGACACGATGGCGAACGAACTTTGGCGCAAATCAGCCCATGAACTGGCGGCCTTGATCCGCGGTAAACAAGTATCTAGTCGTGAAGTAGTCACGAGCCATCTTGAGCGTATCGATGCGGTCAATCCTCGAGTGAATGCGATTACGGTAACATTGGCCGAATCGGCCCTGGCTGCAGCAGACAGAGCCGATAAGGCAGAGGCTAGTCAGTCGCAGGGTGCGTTTCACGGGGTGCCTTTTACTATCAAAGAAAACATTGATTGTACCGGTTCAGCGACGACTAACGGTTTGCCCGTGTTTGCCAATGCCATGCCGGGCGCCGATGCGCCGGTGGTGGCGCGAATGAAAGCGGCTGGCGGTATTCCGCTGGCAAGAACGAATTTGCCGGAGATGGGCCTGCGGATTACGACGGATAACCCGCTTCGCGGCCGAACCAACAATCCCTGGGATATCACCCGAACCGCTGGTGGCTCAAGCGGTGGCGAAGGGGTTTCGCTAGCCACAGGCATGAGTCCCATTGGCCTTGGCAACGATATTGGTGGCTCGGTAAGAAACCCGGCTTATTGTTGCGGTATCACCTCATTGAAGCCCACGACGGGCAGAATCCCATTGGTGATGTCGATACCCGGCGCACCTCAGTCCAATGCATTTCGACTGATGGCGGTGGAGGGCGCGCTGGCAAGATCTGTGGCTGACTTGAATATCGCCTATCGCGTGCTGTCTGGCTGGCACCCGCAAGACCCCTACTCTGTGCCAGCGGCACTGGAGGGCCCGCCAGTAGCGAAGAAGGTGGCGTTGGTTACTCAAATGCCGAACTCAACATTGCCTGCAGCGACAGTTGCGGCGATTCACCTGGCGGGTGAACAGCTGAAGGCCGAAGGCTGGCAGGTTGAAGAGGTGGTGCCGCCGGAATTGGCTCGTGTGAATGAAATTTGGGCTCGAGTGCTACTCTCGGATGTTCAGAATATGCTGCCGTTGCTCACGCCGATCATGAGCGAAAGCGCGGTGGGCATGCTGCAGCAATTGCTTCAACAATTCGATCCAGCCGCCATGAACGGCACCCTTGTGTACACTGAGCGAGATCGACTGGCAGTTGCCTGGTCAGGTTTTTTTCAGCAGTATCCGCTGGTGATCGGGCCGACTTGGGCCGATCTGCCCTTTCTGCACGACGCCGACATCGACCCAGATACTGGTGCCGAGACCACCCTGCGACGTCTGCAATTTATTACGCCGGGCAACTTGTTGGGCTTGCCCGCTGTCGCCTTACCGATGGGGGTGGTCGATGGTTTGCCGACGGGCGTTCAGATTTATGCAGATCGTTGGCGGGAAGACTTGTGCCTTTCGGCAGCCGGATTGATTGAGGCGCGGGTGGGTTCCATCACGCCGATTGACCCGATGTTCTAAACGCGGCGAGGTATTTTTTTAGGTGGACCGTGGCTAACAAGTTATGGGTTCGCAAGGTCACGGAGAAACCGACAATGCCTGAGGCACCAAATCTAGAGACGGCAAATCGTAATGGCGAGGAGTTCCTGTTGTGGCCGGCTGGCGCACCAGGCGCTGAGGGTCGAGAATCCACAGACATGCCGTCCATCTCAGTGCATCTGCCTGAGCCAGCGAAGGCAATTGGTACGGGTATTGTTATCAACCCGGGCGGAGGTTACCGAACGCTGGCCTCTGATCATGAAGGCCTGCAGGTGGCTCGCTGGCTCAATCGTCAGGGCATTGCCGCTTTTGTGTTGAAGTATCGAATTGGCCCCAAGTACACCACTGAAATTTCTTTATTAGATGGTCTGCGCGCGATGCGGTTAGTACGCGCGCGCGCGGGCGAATTCAACATTAGCCCGACCCGCTTGGGCATGCTGGGATTCTCAGCCGGCGGTCATCTAGTGACCGCCGTGGGTACCCGTTATGATCTGGGACTAGAAAAATCCATGGACCCCATAGAGCGCGTGAGCAGTCGGCCTGATTTTCTCGTGCCTGTTTATGCGGTTACCAGTGGCGCCAAACGAGGCCGAAAGGCAGATGAATATTTCGCGACCGACGAGCTGGTTAATGCCAAAACGCCACCATCGTTCCTAGTGCATTCTCATGAAGATAGCATTGTGCCGGCAGATCAATCGATCTTGTTCTATCGAGCGCTGGCAACCCATGGCGTGCCAGCCGAGTTACATATTTTTAGCTTTGGCGACCACGGCGCCGGCATGGGTACGGGTGATCCTGACTTCGGCCAATGGCCTGGACAGCTGATGACCTGGTTGCGCCGAAGTGGTTTTTTAACCGATAAAAAACGCGTCGCAGTGCACGGCCGAGCGATCCTCGATGGCAAAGCCCTGGGTCTATTCTGGGTGACATTGATCCCACAGGATACTAACGCGCCGATTGCTCGCATCATGGCGAATCGATCTGCTGAGGGACGATTTGAGATAGACCTTGATCACGGCCCGACGCCGGGCCGGCATCGGGCGGAGATCCATCATGTCAGCGATCAGTATCCTCACGTCGCGACGGGTGTGTATTCAATGGATGATGCGACCTGCTATTCAGTCGCAGTGGAAGTGGTCGCTGGTCAGTCTCTCGAGTTGGTCGCTTCACATCTTTCTGATGCTGTAATAAGGTAATCGCGCATTCGGCTGGAAGAGCGATTTCGGCAACTGCGCAATGCGTATAGATCAATATTCGAACCCATGAACCTCAAGGCAGGTTAGTAAGATGAACGACATCACCACAAACGCTGGCTGGTTTGGCACGCCAAAAGACGATCCGCGGGTTGTTCAGTTGCGCCAACATTTGACAGCTAACAACGGCATAAAGGGACTTGAGATACTTAAGCCCGGTGATGTCGAGCGCGCGGTCGCACTTTTTCATCGAGATGGCTTTGTGGCCGTCAGCGATATCCTGAATGCCGAGCAAGTTGCGATATTAGCGTCGGGCTGTGACGAGGTTGTCAAAGAGATCTTGGCCGTTGACCATGACCACAAGGGCAACCGTGGTTCCCATCGATACTCCTTCGGCGGGTCCAGCCTGACTCGCAGTCAGCTTCATCATCCGGCCTGGCAAATGCTGCTGGATATTCCGCCAGTGACTCGAATTCTGAACGCGATATTTGGCTCGAGCCACTATACGCTCAGGTCGGCTAGCGGCGATTTTTGCTTGCCCGGAGCCGTCGACTACCAGCCGCTGCATTCCGACATTCGCGACTGGGTTGATGATAAGCGGAGCCCCTTTAGTGCCTTCCATGACCCGCTGGGGCACATGAGCATCAGGGATCTTCCTTGTCCTTATGTGTGTGTGAATTTCCTGCCCCAAGATGTCACTCAGCTCAATGGTCCGACTCGCCAAATTCCAGGCACTCAACACTCGCGCATGCCGATTCCCAGTCTTCAAGATGAGCCAGAGTGGATGCGGCTTAGCACCGTCTGCTCCGTGCCTGCCGGTAGCATCATGATACGTGATGTGCGCGCCTGGCACGGCGGTACACCCAATGTGTCAGAGACAATGCGGGCCATACCGAACCTGGAAATCTATGCGCCTTGGTTTAGAGAACCCATAGTGCCGGGGATTACCTATCAAGATTACAAGGGGTTGTCGGTAGAAGCGCAGCGCCTGGTGCAACACTGTGTTGCCGATTCCAGTGAGGGCCTTGTGACTGGCGCCACCCTGCGAGCGCCTTGATTTACGGGCTCCCTAACGTATGCTAACGGACATCTAAATATGCAATATCGTCAATTAGGCCGCTCAGCGCTGAGGGTCAGCGAGTTGTGCCTTGGCACCATGAATTTTGGACCTCGAACGCCGGAAAAGGTGGTCTTTGAAATCTTAGATCAAGGGGTGGCAGCCGGGATTAACTTTATTGATACTGCGGATCAGTATGGTGGCAGCCTTGGCGTAGGGGCGACGGAAAGCATCTTGGGTAAGTGGTTCGCAAAAGATAAAACCCGACGTCAACGGCTCGTCGTCGCGACTAAAGTACATGAGCCCATGTCAGCGGATATCAACGATCGTGGTCTATCAGCGCGACATATTCAAATGGCGTGTGATGCGAGCCTGCAGCGTTTAGGCATCGATCATATCGACCTCTATCAAATGCACCACTTTGACCGCTCTGCACCGATGGAGGAGATCTGGCAGGCGATGGAGCGGCTCATTGCGCAAGGTAAAATTACTTATGTAGGTTCGAGTAATTTCCCGGGTTGGGGTATTGCTCGAGCGAATGAAAAAGCCAGCGCCCGGCATCAGTTGGGTTTAATCTCGGAGCAGAGCCTCTATAACCTGATCGAGCGCCGGATCGAACTTGAGGTCTTGCCTGCCTGTCGCGAGTATGGTCTCGGGTTGATTCCCTGGAGTCCCCTCGCGGGGGGCTTGCTAGCGGGTCAGTCACCAGCCGGACAGGGCCGGCGGCAATCACAGGATATGCAGGCAGCTCGGGCCAGGCACGCCGCACCACTGGATCAATTTCAGCAGCTCTGCGACGAGCTGGGTGAGGCGCCAAGCGCTATCGCGTTGGCCTGGCTACTGCATCAACCCGGTGTTGCCGCGACGATCATCGGCCCTGGTAGCGTAGAACAGCTGGTTAACCTGCTGCATGTGCCGGATATTCGCCTTGACGCGCCGACCCTGGCACGGCTGGATGTTATTTTTCCCGCTTGTGGTGCGGCGCCAGAGGCCTATGCCTGGTGAGGCAGGAATCTTAACAGGATGTTTGAGATGGATGACTAATCGGTATTGATCTAGCACCACTCACTCTGCGACATACTTGTCGTCGAATATGGTTCGATCGATTCAAAGTAAACCCAGTCCGCCGGCAGGTAGATTGAAGCAACACACAGGCTAGGTAGTCGAATGAACAACTGGACCCAAGGCGATATTGATACTGGTGAGATCAATATTCACTACTACCGGACTGGCCACGGCGACCTTCCCCCTTTGGTGCTATGTCACGTTTTCAGCGACAACGGCTTGTGCTGGACCCGAGTGGCCGAAGCGCTGGCAAGCCAGTTCGATATCATCATGATGGATGCTCGCAACCATGGTCTTTCTGGTCACGGCAGCGCCAATTTGCAAGACATGTCTGACGACCTGGCTACGGTTATTCAGGCCTTGAATCTAAACCAACCTGCCGTACTAGGCCACTCTATGGGCGCGAGCATGGTGGCCGATTTGGCGGCGCGCTATCCAGCCCGAGTGTCACGTATTTTGCTGGAAGACCCGCCCTGGACTAAGCATCAAGGCGCGGTGAGAGACAAAGATGTGGCGCAACGTCGTGAAGGCTTTCGTCAGTATCTGACGTCGCTAAACAATAAAACCGAAGCGCAGATTATCGCCTTTGGCAAACAACAGAACCCCACCTGGCATGCTGATGAACTGCCCGCCTGGGCAGCTTCCAAAAAGCAGGTGAGTGAGCTGGCGATGGAAGGTCTGACACTGGGCAACTGGTCAGAGACCGTGGCGCAGATTCAGTGCCCGGCCTGGCTGATCTATGCCGATGGCGAGCGTGATGGCATTGTGAAACATGACATTGCTCAGCAAGTCGCGGCGATGAACAACCATTTCACCCTGCGCCATATCGAAGACGCTGGCCATAACACGCGCCGTGAGCAGTTTGACCGTTATATGTCGGCGGTTGTGGAAGGTTTGCTTTAGCCAGCAATCGACAGGATGCCGGTTTCGCATCGGCAACACCCGTTGTGATTCATCGTTGCCATATCGGCACCGCAACGAGGCAGCCGCTTAGCGTTGCAGCGAATATTTTGACGGCATGGCTTTGAAAAAAATTGGTGGCGGTGAAACCGAAGTGTAAGAAATCTTTGTTCTGCTCTTTGGTTCCTCTAGAGCCCGCCGACTTCTAGTTGTAACTGTTCCTTTATCTTTCGTTGAATAACTTTTACAGGGGATGTAGGTGGTGCGTCTACGGTTAGCCTAGTTTTAGGTCATTGGTCGTAGTTAGTGAGTTATGTCTATTTATTGTAATCGCTTCTCGGTGTTTCGCCGCGCGATACACCTGTCAGCATTCCTGTTTTGCGCCAGAGGCGCAAAACCACGAATTTGGTGGAGGCGGCGGGAATTGAACCCGCGTCCGTCAGTCCTCTGCCTTCGGCTCTACATGCTTAGTTCGTTTATTGTTTAACCTTTCACTGGCCCAGCGAACAGGGATTAAAAGGCGAGCTTGCTTTAGTTTTAGCTG
>JABMOJ010000214.1 GCA_013204195.1 SAR86 cluster bacterium | reverse complement strand
TCCAGCTCGTAGGCATAGACATAATCGACCCCAAATCGGGCCTGCAATACCTTCCCAAAATAGGTAAACCCACCAGAAAGAATCGCAGTCTTGTAGCCCAACTGCTTTAGGACCGCAAACAAATGCTCAACCCCTTCCATCAAAGGTAGGTTATCCGCAACCTGCTTCAGGCTCGACTCGGGCAGACCTTCGAGCAAGGCTACCCGCTGCCGCAAACTCGTCTTAAAATCCAACTCGCCGAGCATGGCCCGCTCCGTCACTGCGCTAACTTGATCGCCGACGCCGTTCAGCCGCGCTAATTCGTCGATGACCTCGGTCGAAATAAGCGTTGAATCCATATCGAAACAAATCAGTCGCCGATTGCGTCGAAACAAGCCGTCTTCCTGGACGGCGATATCAATATCAAGCTCGCCACAGACGTTCATTAACTCAGCACGAAACGCCGCACTATCACGCAGCTCACCCTTCAGTGAGAATTCGACACAGGCTTTGGTCTTCGCTTCCGAGCGCATAAGAGAAACCCTGCCTGAAAGCCGCACAATATTGTCAATGTTCAGATTGTTATCCGCAATAACCCGTGCGACTTTAGCGATATGCGTCGCCTTAATGCGGCGAGCAAGCAACGTCAGAATGAAACGAGGTCGGCCTTGCAGCCCAACCCATTCGTCGTAGCTCGCATCGTCGACGACCGAAAATTTGATATTGACACCTAAGGCATTAGCCTTGAACAACACCTCTTTGAGAATCGGGTCCGAGTGGCCGGGTATATTGATCAGAATACCTAGCGACAAATGATTGTGGATCACCGCTTGACCGACATCGAGGATATCAATATCGAAGTCTGCAAGAAGCTCTGTAATAGCGGCTGTAAGCCCGGGCTTGTCCTCACCGGAAATGTTGATGAGCACGAGCTCTGTCACATTAATATCCATGGCTGTTAAATCGAGAGCATTATCCTTCGTCGCTGAATGAAATACAAAACAAAGCGAATTCTCATGCCTGACATTCAGTTATACTTACCCTACTTCGCCTAATGGCTGTAAGGGTTCTATGTATCGACGAAAATTAAGAACCATTTTTTTGGTCCTGATGCCTATCTTCATCAGCGGCCTTGCGTCTGTGTTATTCAGCTACAATCACGTCAATGTCGAATTGAACCAGAAGGGCCAACACTTCGGCAACGCCATTGCCGAACAGCTCTCTCTGTCAGTCACAGACTACCTGGTTAATGAGGACATCCTCAGCCTCAATGTCGTTCTCAACGATCTCGTGGCACAGGACAATTTCGACTTCGCATCTATCTATAGCGCCGACAATCGCCTGCTCGCTCAGGCGGGAAAACGATCCAGCGGGGCGGATAAGACCCACATATTCACTCGCGATATCACCTGGCAAAAGGCCAGCATAGGCCACCTGCAGATCAGCTTAGATAGCCAGGCGGTCAGAGAACCCGTACTTTCAATCCTGTGGCTGATTGTCTCTATCCACCTGCTTATCGGCGCGATGACGGGGTTTATCGTCTGGCAGTATGCTGACCTGCTATACCTGTGGATCGCGCTACCCGGCGTGCCAGCCGCCCCGGCACCGGAAACTTCAAGGCACCAAGCCGAGTCTTTGGCGGCGGCTGAAGCAGACCCAAGCGCTAACCGGCCGGTGATTGAGGCCAAAGCCGCCGATACCGTGATCATGGTCTTCAAGCTCAGGCCCGCGCGCCTGTTACCTGACTTTCTACCCCGCATTCAACGGGCGTTGTTACTTTATAGTGGCGACATGACGCGACCAGACGGAGAGACTATATTGGTCTATTTTACCGGCGCTGATCCGATCTTTCGAGCAATCTGTAGTGGCCTGCTACTGCTCGAAATCTTCCACCTAACGGATACTCCCATCAGCATCAAACTCGGCCTGCAAGTAGCCACTGGCTCAGCAACCGACCCATTATCAGGTGTCGCGATTGACCCACAGGCCCTGGCGAATGCCCGCAAACACGCGAGTTACCTGGCCGCCAACGCGGAAAATTGTCTGCTTACCAGCCAACAGGTGCTTGAACAGATGGTCAATCCGAGCCGTTTTGTTATCACCCCATTCCATAGCTCTCTGACCCCTGCCGGCCTGGTGTTCAAAGTCGAAGCCCTGGCGCTGCCCCATCAGAGCCTCATCCAGAGCCAGGCCAGACAACTACTGCAGCAGTAGTCGCTCGCCGTGGCGATCATGTCATCTTCAGTAGCTCGACGCTGTCGACCTTCTGAAAACCCCTTGGTAGCTTCAGGCCGCGGCGGGCGCGCTCACCACGGTAATGCTCCAAATCAGCGAATTTCAGATTGATATGGCGTTTACCCGAGTGCACCACTAACGTATCGTTTGCGGTCAAAACCAATAAATAGGCCATAAACTCTAGACGCTCCGCCAGCAGCGCTTTCGGAATGTTCATGATCTTCACGCCTTTGCCTCTCGCTAGCACGGGTAGCTCACTGATCGGAAATATCAACAACCGGCCTTCGTTGCTGACCGCCGCCACATAGTCT
>JABMOJ010000213.1 GCA_013204195.1 SAR86 cluster bacterium | reverse complement strand
GACTGTTCAATTGTTTCTCCATCAATCCGTAGTCCTAGACTGCAGGCTGTGGTTGAAGTTTCTATTGCCAATACTTTCATTCGTGTAAGTTTTCCAAATAATTAACGGCTTGCGCGGAACTCTCCAGCCATTCCATTTCCGGCAAACTGTTTAAAAACAGCTTGCCGTAGCTGCGACTATTGACCCGATGATCGCCAAGCACGAACAGACCCTTATCAGATTCCTGCCGAATCAGACGACCAAAGCCTTGCTTAAGCGCTATTGCCGCCTCAGGAACAGCATGATCAAAAAAGGCATTTCCGCCTGCAGCAATGACAGCCTTAAACTGGGCAGCAGTCATTGGGTCTTCTGGACTGGAGAAGGGTAGTTTGTCAATAATCAGGCACCTCAGGTCGGCGCCTCTGACGTCCACGCCCTCCCAGAAACTGTTGGTCGCCAGCAAAGTGCAGCCTGGCGTTTCTCGAAACTGGGCCAACAGTTTCGGCTTCGCCATACTACCTTGAACGAGAATCGGTAAGTCAACGTGCGCCTCAAAAATATCCCTGGCAATTCGCAAGGCCCTGTAGCTCGTAAACAAGAAAAATGTACGCCCATTATGACTACGAATAAGCGGCATACAATAGTGGACCAGCAGACGGGTATGACGATCAGTCCCCGGCAAAGGCAAATCCTGTGGAATGTGAGCCTTGACCTGCGCCAAGAAACAAAAAGGGCTTTCGAAAATTCGTTCTTGGATATCCACCAACCCTAAGTAACGTTTAAAGTGAGTAAACTCATTCGCAACTGATAAGGTCGCTGAGGTTAGCACCCAGCTTCTGCGACTGGCAAACTCGGCCTCCAACACGGTTGCTATAGAAATCGGCGATAGGTGTAATGTGAAGCCTTGAGGCTGACGCTCTAGCCAATGAATATTATCATCGTCGGTTCCTGCCTCTGTCAGTAACGCCAGGTAATCTGCCAAGCGTAACGCTCTGGAGTAATAGTGCGCAAACGAACCGCTACGCACGGCAGCGGGCGCTAAAGATGCTATTAATTGGCCCAGGGCAAGGTCCACCTCGTCGATCTGTAGCGCGATCGCCGGCTCACCCAGTAATTGATCGAGCTCCAACTCATTCGGGGCCTTATCAAATTCAGCGATCAACTGGCGAACGACAATATCGAGGTTTTCAGTCGCTAACTGCAGCGCCATGTCATCATTACCGAAATTCGACAACTCAATTCGCACATCCCGGCAGAGCGCCACCAGTTGCTGACTACTTAGACGCTCGCCAAAAAAACGTCGCGCAACATCGATAATCTGGTGTGCTTCATCAACCACTATCGTACCGACTTCGGGCAACAGCGAGCCAAAACCTTCTTCCTTCAAGGCCATATCCGCAAACAGCAAGTGATGATTAACCACGACCAGATCGGCTTCCTGGGCCCGAGCTCGCGCTCGATACAATGGACATTCGTCCACCTTGGGACATTCACTACCCAGGCAATTATCCGCGGTAGCCGTAATCAGTGACCCGATTGAGGCACCCTGCATGTCAGTAAGCTCTGTTAAATCGCCTGTGGTCGTTTGCTGCCACCACTCCCGCACAGCGATTAAGTCAGGCAACAACCGCGAGTCGGTATCTTTGCGAAGCATTGATATGCTATTTTCCAAGCGCTGGGGACACAAATAATTATTACGACCTTTCAATAACGCGACTTTTACCGGCCAATCTAACGTCGCAACAATCAACGGGATATCGTGATAGTACAACTGGTCCTGAAGTGTTTTACTTCCCGTGGAAACAATCGCACGTTTTCGGGCATGTAGCACCGGCAACAAGTAGGCAAATGTCTTACCCGTACCAGTACCGGCTTCAATCAATACATTTTGCTTTTTCTTGATCGCGTCACCGATTAGTGCCGCCATTTCGATCTGCTGGACACGTGGCGTGAAGCCGGCTATTTTTTGTGCGATCGGGCCTGCCTGACCGAGCAGGTGTTGGTATAGTCGCTGGGATTTAGTCGATTTCAATCGTACAGAATCTTCGAATGACGTGTTCGTCACATAATCTTACAGGGTTTCACCGCCGACATCTTGAGCAAACGTTTCTAAAGAGAATGAACTTGAATCACACGTCAAAATCAAACCCCACTATCTGCGCCCTCATCCTGGCTGGTGGTCAAGGGACCCGGATGGCCCACCAGGAAAAGGGCTTGGCATTACTCTTGGGACGCGCCTTGATCGGTCATGTGATCGATCGAATCAAGCCACAGGTTGATCGTCTGTTGATCAATTGCAATCGGCACTCACTGGCCTACCAGCAGTTTGGCTATCCCCTGATTGAAGATAACATTATGGATTTTAGCGGTCCGTTGCGAGGCATACTCAGCGCCAGAGCATCCCTCGGCGAAGACTTGTGCTTCGTTGTGCCTTGCGACATGCCCCGATTACCCCTGGACGTGGTTCAACGCCTGCACGTTGGACTGCAGGATCATGACGCAGCCTATGTGGTTGCCGCCGGGCAGACCCAACCCTTGGTCTTATTGCTCAAACCGCATGTCATCTCGCAGATTGATCCATATCTGATTAGCGGTCGCCGGTCCGTGAAGGGTTGGCTGCGCATGCTCGATACCGTGAAAGTTGACTTCGACAATACGGCAGACTTTAACAACATTAATGATTTTGATCAGCTGGCGACCGCCGCCAACCAGATAGTTGATTAACAACAGGCAAAAAAAACCCTCCTTACAGAGGGCTTTTCACAACAACGGCTATGCCTTACTTCTTAACCGCTCTCTTTTTCGCAGCTGGCTTCTTGATGACAGCTTTTTTAACAACAGCCTTCTTAGCGGCGACTTTCTTCGCAACGACTTTCTTAACCGCTACTTTTTTCTTAGCAACTGCCTTCTTAGCAACAGCTTTCTTAGCTACGGCTTTCTTAGCAACAGGCTTTTTCGCCGCTACTTTCTTTTTAGGAACAGCTTTTTTGACGACAGCTTTCTTAGCAACAGCTTTCTTAGCAACGAGCTTTACCTTCGCTGCGACCTTTTTAGTTGTACCTGTTGTCTTTTTCGCAACCACGTTTACACTCCTTTTCTTACTATTGAAAGATCAATCACTTTGTTACAACAGCCTATCGCCACTCGGCGTAATTATTCCTATTTTAACCGAACAACCTGTCAATCTTGTTGACACCTAGTCAAAATTACGCCAGCAACTGTTTAACGACACAAAGTTTAGAAAAAATACCTTGAACTTGCACACTTTTTTTGAGGAAAAACGTAAATATTCAGTGTTTTAGCAACTTCTGTTCAAGTTTTCCTAACGTTTTTGGTCTATCTATCTAAAAAAATATAAAAACGACCACTAGTGTTAACCAATTATTGTAAATATTTTCGTCTTGATTTGATTTGTTTCGCCCAACCCATCGACCTCAGCATAGCGCAATTGACCAGCCGATTTTTCAGCAAGGGCACGATAGAATCCAACTAACGGTTCCGTTTGTTCTCGATAAACCTTTAACCGTTCTTTGATAGTATCTTCGGAATCATCATCCCGTTGGACCAGATCCTCGCCAGTTTCATCGTCTTTACCGGCCACTATCGGTGGATTAAAGATTGTATGATAAACACGACCTGACTCGGGATGAATTCGTCGACCACTCAGTCGCTTAACGATATCGGCATCAGGCACCTTGATTTCAATCACGCTATCAATATCAATATTTTGATCAAGCAAGGCCTGCGCCTGAGGAATCGTCCGCGGAAAACCATCGAACAAGAAACCATTGGCGCAATCAGGCTGCTGGATGCGTTCCTTAACTAACTCGATAATAATTTCATCGGTCACTAACGCGCCTTGATCCATCACACCCTTGACCTTCTTACCAAGCTCAGATCCTGCATTAATGGCTTCGCGCAGCATATCGCCGGTAGAAATTTGAGGTATACCGCATTTCTCCATAATAAATTGCGCCTGAGTACCCTTACCAACACCTGGTGCACCTAAAAGAATAATTTTCACCCAAAACTCCTTTTCATTGAAATAGTTTGGCAAATAGCCTTGTTTTAACTCTTATCCAATCGCCGTGCTGAAATCACATTCGTCAGCCGTTCGATTTGCTCTATCGTTCGTAGCAAGCCGTAGATAGTCGGCACGTCAATCGTCATACTGATAAGCACCTGATTATTGGCGCCATTTTTGCTCATATTCATCGCCGTCACATTAGTTTCTTCACTCATGATGACGCCAGAAATATCGTGCAGTAGGCCTCGGCGATCGTAGGCATTAATCTCGATCAACACAGCAAGGGTAGCGGCAGTTTCATTTCGCCAGTCGAGACGAATCAGCTTGCCGGCACTCGCGTTTTGCAGCACCTGCAGGCATTCCTGACGGTGCACATCAACTTCCCCTGTCTCATTAGTCAGACCGACAATACTGTCTCCTACCACCGGCTCACAGCAAGGCGAAAGGGTGTACCCCATACCACTAAGGCCATCAATCAGCAGTTCATTGCCAGGCTCGGACTCATCTCCCCCAAGTAGAAGGCTCAACTGCTTTTCTTTCAAACCCACTTCGACTAACCGCACAGCCGCTTCAACTGCGTGAATAACATTGACTTCGCCCGCGCCAATCGCCGCGTACAACTCATTAATCTTTTTGTATTTCAATTCAGCGACTAAAGAATTCAGATCGAGGTCTTCGACGCCGAGTCGATATAGCTCTGAGGTCAGCAGTTGCTTGCCTTCTTCTGTATTTTTGCGCTTTGTTCTCAGACCAAACCAACTCTGAATTTTGGCTCTCGCTCGAGAAGTTGACACATAACCCAAGTGTGCGTGAAGCCATTCTCGCCTTGGCTCAATCTTGTCGCCAACGATGATTTCGATCTGATCACCACTTTTCAAACAAGTATTCAGCGGTACAATTTTGCTATTAATCTTGGCGCCGCGGCATTTGTGCCCGACATCCGTATGAACTCTGTAAGCAAAATCCACCGGTGTAGACCTTTGTGGCAGGTCTACCACATGACCTTCCGGTGTAAAAACATAGATTCGGTCAAAGCTGATTTCGTCCAACAGTTCTTTTGAAATACCCGCGACTTCACCTAATTCTTCGCGCCAATCGAGTATTTGCCGCAGCCATTCAATCCTTTCTCGATAAGCAACAGGCTCGTCTGTATCGCCCGTTGATTTATACCGCCAGTGGGAGCAGACGCCTAATTCAGATTTTTCATGCATTTCAAAAGTTCTGATTTGAACTTCTAACGCTTTGTTCTCAGGACCAATGACAGCCGTATGTAAGGAACGATAGCCATTTTCTTTCGGCGAGGCGATATAGTCATCGAATTCATGTGGCAAGTTACGCCAGAGGTTATGCACGACGCCTAGCACTTGATAGCAGTCATTGTCTTCAGGCACTAATATTCGAACCGCGCTGACATCGTAGACTTCTGAGAACTCAATGCCTTTGCGGCGCATCTTTCGCCAGATACTATAAATATGTTTTACCCTACCATCTAGCTCGGCTTTGACGTTAATCACCTTGAGCTGTTTGTTCAGCGTTTCAATAACGCGATCGAGGTAGGCTTGACGTCCGCTGCGCGTATCATCCAGCAACGTCGCGATGCGTTTATAAGCCAACGGCTCAAGATAACGAAAGGCAAAATCTTCGAGCTCCCACTTGAGCTGTCCGATACCTAATCGGTGCGCCAGCGGCGCATATATATCCATGACTTCGCGGGCCAGGCGCGCGCGTTTAGCGGGTTGATCCTTAGCGATCGCTCGAATGGCGCAGGTACGTTCGGCGAGCTTGATTAACGCTACCCGAACATCATCAACCAGGGCGATGAGTAGCATTTTTGCCTGCTCGAGCTGATCTTTTTGCTCGCCAAAAACCGGCGTATCCGACATACGAACATTACTGATTGCTGCCATCCGCAGGACGCCGTCGACTAAATCCGCAACAGGTTTGCCAAATTGTTTTCGAACGTGGTTCAGTGTGATTTGATTCTCTCGCACAGCACGATAAATGATCGCAGCGACAATACCGTCTTCGTCCATTCGCAGCTCACTGAGAATGTCCGCCATATCCAGTCCCGTTCTAAAGCTACTGCGTCCAGAGGCCCATATGGTATTCGTTACTACCGCTCTTTCTTCGGCTTTCTCTGCCAGATCACAGGCAGCACGAAGCCGCCCCAAGTCGAAACCGGGATTAATCTCCTGCAATTGGCGCAGCCAAACTTCCAAATTGACGCGGCCGTCGCCGTGGAGTGGCTGATCTTGTCTGACCTTAACCATGTAATAGATAGCTTGGAATGAATGGGAGGAGGTGTCGAGCCCTAACGCGTAAAGCACGCAATGGATTCAACATGCGTTGTATGAGGAAACATATCGATAACACCTGCTGCTTCAAATCGATAACCTCCGGCAACAAGAATTGCAGCATCCCGACCTAAGGTTGTCGGGTTACAAGAAACGTACACTACTCTTTCAGCCTTATGGGTTGCAAGTTTTTTACAGACCTCCAAAGCACCACTTCTAGGCGGGTCTAGCAGAATTTTATTGAAGCTCTGGAACTCAGGTATTTCACAGTCCTCAGCAAACAGATCGCTCGCCACAAAATTGACGTTCGTCAGGCCATTGCGCAGCGCATTTTCGGCTCCACGAAGGACACTCGTCTGAGACAGCTCTATGCCAGTCACATAAGCCGCATTGCGGGCCAGTGGTAAGCTGAAGTTACCAATACCGCAAAAGCTATCCAGCACGCGGTCTGTCGGTTTTAAATCAAGTAAGTGCAGCGCCTGCCGAATCATTTTTCGATTAATCGACTGGTTAACCTGAGTAAAATCTAGCGGGTGAAAAGCGTAACTGAGGTCATAATCTGGCAACGTGTAGATCAGGCGTTCGTAACTATCATCAGGATAGAGTTTGTGGACTGTCGACTCATTACCCGGCTGCAGGTAAATAGAGAACGCATAATCCTCACCCAGTTGCTTCAACCTGACCAAATCGTCATCAGTCAGGTCTTCAAGGTGCCGAATCACCAAAGCAGTTTCTGTATCGCCGGCTGCTACCTCTATCTGAGGAACTGAGCGTGGATCAGAGAGATCGCTGACCGCTGCGGCTAACGCGGCTAAATTCTCACCGACTGCCTTTTTCAGCACCTTACAGGTATCGATTTCGGCAACATAGGGCTTCATTTTCTCGCGAAACCCGACGAGAACCCGGCCCTTTTTCTCTACAAACTTCACCCCCAATCGAGCTTTACTTCGATAATCGAACAGGGGGCCCATCATGGGCTCTAACAGGGTCGCTGGCTGAGTGTCACCGAGCGCGTCAATAAGTTGCTGTTGCTTGAATAAAATCTGAGCTTGCGGTTCCAGGTGCTGAAAACTGCAACCCCCACAATGGTTGGCAGCTGCGCACTCGGGCTCAACTCTTGTTGGCGCCGCCGTATTAACCGTTTGAATCTTGAAGTAGCGCTTCTTCTGCTTTCTCGCCCAAGGCACCGCCTCGAGAACCTCGCCAGCCAATGCGCCGATCACTGCGTGACGACCATCCTCGCTGAGTGCATAGCCGTCTGGATGTAAAGTCGTTACTGCAATGGTCACTGGATCGTAATTTTTCAAAGTCTATTGTTCGCTGTATAAGTTTAAGAGAGTCAAATGATCGCAAGCCGAGGTCACGACCTTAACTCACAAACAAGGCTTGTTTTCGGGTCAGTATCTCGCAGACCAAAAAACCGATAGGCTTTTACTGCTATAGGTTTTAGGTTGAAGAGAAGACACCGGTCGACAGGTACCGATCACCTCTATCACAGACAATCGCCACGATAACTGCATTTTCGGTTTCACGACTGATTTGCAGCGCAGCTGCAACTGATCCGCCTGAAGAGACTCCGGCAAAGATGCCTTCCTGAGTGGCCAAATCACGCATGGTTGCCTCAGCTAGATTCTGATCCATATCAATCACACGATCCACCAGTTCCGAGTTGAAGACCTTCGGCATATAGGCTTGCGGCCAGCGCCGAATACCTGGTATTGCGGCTCCTTCCAGCGGCTGTAAACCGACAATCTGCACACTCGGAAGGACTTCACGAAAGTATCTGGAGACGCCCATGATTGTACCAGTTGTTCCCATCGAACTCACGAAATGGGTGATTTCACCACCGGTTTGGCGAAATATTTCAGGCCCAGTACCTTCATAATGCGCCAACGGATTATCTGGATTTGCAAATTGATCGAGCACAAATCCTTGACCCTCTCGTCGCATTTTTTCGGCCAGGTCACGTGCACCCTCCATCCCCTCCTCCTGAGATACAAGAATCAATTGTGCACCATAGGCTGCCATCGCCGACTTACGCTCCGCGCTCATGTGTGCGGGCATTATCAGCACCATATGGTAGCCCTTGATTGCCGCCGCCATGGCCAGCGCTATGCCCGTATTGCCGCTGGT
>JABMOJ010000212.1 GCA_013204195.1 SAR86 cluster bacterium | reverse complement strand
GTCGTTCGCCTCGCAAACAGATTGCGCCGTTGACGGATACGCAGCCCCTCGCGGAGCTGGCCGAGACGCCACCGGACAGCGCCTCTCCAGATATGATACCCGAAGTGGTTAAACGCACAATGGCGATGGTGACCCGCAGCTTCGACGTTTCCAACTCGCTGCCCAGATCGCTGACTTGTTTGATCAGTACTTGGTGTATCGGCCAGATTGGATTCAGCAGTGGGAGTCAAACCAGCCAGACACTCTACTAAACACGCTGCCAGACCCTGTGTGGCAAGCCCCGCTGTGGCGCCTGTTACGGGCGGGCACCACCGAGGCCCACCGCGCAGACCTGCATCAACAGTTGATGAAAGTCCTCGCGAACCTGACGGTGCGACCACCGCAACTGCCACAGCGCATCTCTATTTTTGGCTTATCGGCTTTGCCGCCCATGCATCTGGCGACATTCCAAGCCCTGGGCCAGTGGCTGGAAGTGGACATTTATTTTCTTAACCCCTGCGCCCATTACTGGGGCGATATTGTCTCCGAGAAAGATCTGGCACGGCGTTCTGTTCGGCAATTGAGCCTAACCAGCCCAGCCACCGCCGATGACGATTTTTTGGAAGTGGGCAACCCACTACTATCTTCCATGGGCAAACAGGGACGAGAGTTCTTCGAGTTGCTGATTGAGGCCGAGGCGCTCCAGAGCGCTGAAGCCTTCGCGCCACGGGCAGAACACAGTGCCCTGGCCGCCATACAGAATGACGTGTTGAACCTTGAGTACGGTGGCGCTTTCGGCAGCGCGACCGAGGATGCGGAGAATAGTGCACCTGGCCAGCTGCCCATCGATGCCGCTGACCGGTCTATTCAGATTCATAACTGCCATAGCAAGTTGCGCGAAATCGAAATTCTGTTTGATCAACTACTGGGGATTTTTGCGGCGCGGCCAGACATCAATCCCAGCGATGTCATTGTCATGACCCCCGACATTGCCGAATACTCAGCCTATATTCAATCTGTCTTTAAAGACCAGCTTTACTACGCCCTCGCCGACCGAGGCCTGTCGCAAGAGTCGACCATTCTGCTGGCCTTTGAGACGCTGTTAGCCCTACCTGAATCGCGCCTTACCAGCACCGACATCATGGATTTGTTAGAAGTGCCGGCCATCGCGCTTAAGCTCGACTTGGCTGAGGCTGACTTGGTTAGCATTGGCGGTTGGATCAGAGATACCAATATCCGCTGGGAGTTTAGCGGTGAGGACAAAACTAATCGGTGGCAACTACCCGCCACCCAAAGCAATACCTGGACCTTTGGCCTTGAGCGGCTGTTGCTGGGCTACGCCATGGAGGCGGAACAGGGCCTGCACCAGAATCGCTTACCTTTCGATATCGCCGCCGGCGATGGCGAGCTACTAGGCAGACTCTGCGACTTCATTAATCTGTTACAGACTTATCGACAGCGGCTGGCAGAACCCCAGAACACGGCAGACTGGGTGAATAGCGTGAATCAAATGATTCTCGATTTTTTCACCCCGCAAGGCGACGAAGAGCTGGATATTGACGCGGTGCGTGAGGCTTTATTGCTACTTCGCGACCAGACCACTGCCGCCGGCTTCGAGCAACCCATGAGCGCGCGCCTGCTGCGCCACTGGCTTGGCGCTCAGCTCGCGCAACCGCGCCCGGCCCGCGGCTTTTTGTCTGGCGGCATTACCTTTGCGACGCTGGTACCCATGCGCAGCATTCCTTTTAAGGTGGTCTGCCTGTTGGGCATGAACGACAACGCCTACCCACGCAAAGACAACGCCGCGAGCTTTAACCTCATGGCGCACGACGCTTATCGCAAAGGTGATCGATCGCGACGGGTTGACGATCGCTACCTGTTTCTGGAGGCCCTGTTAGCCGCGCAAGACTATCTGTATATTAGTTATGAAGGTCGCAGCGTCAAGACCAACAAAGATAAGCCGCCGTCGGTACTGGTCAGTGAACTGACCCATTACCTGAGCCAGGTCTTTCACCAGGATTTCATCACCCAACATCCGTTGCAACCTTTCAGCCCGGCTTACTTTGATCCGCAAAAGCCCGAGCTACAAAGCTTTCAACGGCTCTGGTACGACGCTTTGCACGACAACTCAGGCGCGCCAATCACGCCGGACGCTAACACCGCAACAGCTGCGGTGATGCCCGCCGACCCCGGGTTTATTGATACCCTGCTGGCCGATGATCCAGCATTAATGCCGACTGATTTACAGCAGCTGCAACAATTTTTTCGCAACCCGGCCCGTTTTTACCTAAATCAACGTCTGGGCATCTATTTTCCAGCCGAAGATGAGGCCTTGGCCGACACGGAACCCTTCAGCCTCGACCCACTGACCCGTTACCATATTACCGATACGGCGCTGCAGACCCTCATCAACGGTGAATCTATCGAGCACTGGCGCCAACAGATCAGCGCTAGCGGCGCACTGATACCCGGCACCCTGGGCGAGCAAGTATTGAGCCAGCAATTGAACCGGGCTAAACGGGTGCATGAAGCATTGGATCTCGCTCCCATGCATAGCCTGCAAGCCCACTTAACGCTGCAGATTCCCCTTGAGTTCACCACAGCGATTGCGCTAGATAACCACACCGAAACACTAACCATCAACGGCACCATTGAGCATCTTCAGGGCGCAACCGTTTTACAGTATCGAGCTGCCACCCAACGCCGCCGACAAACACTCAACGCCTGGATCGAGCACTTGTTTCTGAATGCCCTGGACCGTGGCCCTTATGCGAGTCGCCTGATTTCCCTGGACGCCAACAACAAGGCGGTTGAGTATCGACTTGTGGCACTGGCACCGGCCCTCGCACGCCAGCATCTGACGACGTTGGTGCAGTTGTATATTCTGGGCCTGCGCCAACCCTTGTGTTTTCTGCCGGAACTCAGCGGCATCTGGTATGAGACGAGTCAAGCCGGGAAAACTCCGGCCGAGTGTCTCGATAAAATCACCGAGAGCTGGCAAACAGACCGACCGGGTTCTGAACGACTTGACCCGGCGTTCAAGCGTTTATTTGATTTTCCCGCTGACGCCGATGATAACTTCGCGACCTATGCCAACAGTGTCTACGCCCCCCTGTTGGCGTGTCTAGAGAAACAGCCGTGAAAATTTTAGATGCAACCCAGTTCCCACTGCAGGGCCATCAGTTGATTGAGGCCAGCGCCGGTACCGGCAAAACCTATACGATCACCAACCTGTATTTGCGCTTATTACTGGGCCATAGCACCGCATTACAGCGACCCTTAGCGGTGAACGAAATACTGGTGTTAACCTTTACCATCGCCGCCACCGATGAATTGCGCCATCGCATTCGGCAGCGTATTTATACTGCCCGCGAATATCTGATTAACGCTGACGCCGAGGATGACGATTTTCTGCAATTTCTGATTGATAGCTCAACCGATGCCCCCCGTGACATCACATTGCTCACGGCGGCGTTACAGCTGATGGATGAAGCCGCGATCTTTACCATTCATGGATTCTGCAACAAGATACTCAATGATCAGTCTCTCGCCACCGGCACTTTGTTTGATCAACGACTGGATGCCGATGCCAACC
>JABMOJ010000211.1 GCA_013204195.1 SAR86 cluster bacterium | reverse complement strand
CGTTGTTGGCCTTTATAATAGGTGAACAGACCAAAGAAGTACCAGCGCCCGGTGGCGTGATTGCCATCCACCGCAATGATCGGGTTCTGAACCATGTGTTGGGAGAAGCTGATGGTCTTTTGAAATGAGCGAAACAGCGCAGCGATTTGCTGGTGGCCGGCATGCCGGCCAATCCCATCACCCTCCCAAATGCCATTTGCGGTAAACAAGGTAAGGATCAAGTCAGGATCGTGGTTCGCATCACAGACCTCGCAATAGCGCGCCTTCAATTGTCGAATGGCTTCAATATCCTCGAGCTGCGTGAGTCTGGCTTTCAGGTCCATGGTATCCTCCTATTCATCAGTAGAATCGCCTTTGGCGAGGCTTCGATTGGCTGATTCCAAGCCTACAAGCAATTAACCACGTTTTGCCTGGCGCCGGCAACTCCTCGCTGAGCACAAAACCATGTTATTCTGCTATCCAGACCAACCTCTCTTTGTCACATAGTGCTGATACCCTCAAGGATTCAAACCCATTTACCTATGCCAAACTCGCAACCCAACAACCAGTTACACGGCCTGACACTCAAACACATCGTCACCTTGCTTGAGCAGCACTTCGGCTGGGAAGAGCTCGCGACCTTAATCAACATCAACTGCTTCAAACAACAACCTTCGGTGAAATCAAGCCTGACTTTTCTGCGGAAAACACCCTGGGCAAGAGCGCAGGTTGAGCAATTGTATCTCGCGAACTTCGCCGCACAGAATCCTGAAAAAAATCCCGAAACTTCGCAATAACCGCCTCCCATAGACTTCATCATAGCGGCCATTACGTCAGGACACTGGCAGGACCGGCCTCGCACTAACCCCCCCCTGAGTCGGCGTCCTAGCTGATCGGCCACGTGTTTGCTGGACGTCGAACAGACATTAGCGTCAAAAATATTATTCGACATCATACCTTCAGACTCCATACCATTTTATTGGGAATATCCCTTAAATCCTTCGTTTTTCCTGACCTAATCGCCAAGCGCTTCTCAGCAAAGATCCGCAGCAGGTGCAATTCCGGCGAGATAAACGTACAATAACCCTTTCATATCAAAGCATTATTCTTTTCGCTCAATCCCCGGGGGGGTTCATGTTTCAAAGAAACCAATTAAATATCGCTATTCTGGCGGTCATGTTCGGCACCGCCACCACCGCATCCGCGGCAATGGAAGAAATCGTTGTCACCGCCACTAAGCGCTCCGTCAGCATGCAGGATGTTCCATTAGCCGTGCAGGCAATGAGCTCACGTCAACTGGAAGAACAAAACATCCAGGAATTTTCTGACTACATTCAATACTTACCCAACGTTAATGCGGGTGGGCGCGGTCCAGGCCAGAACGAAATCTACATTCGTGGCGCCGCCGTTGACGCCATCAATATCACCGTCGCCGAGTCTCAAGGCTCTGCGCCCAACGTCGCACTCTACCTTGACGAGCAGCCCGTCACCGCTGGCGGCCGAAATCTCGACATCTATATTAGTGATATGGAACGCATCGAAGTACTGCCGGGGCCCCAGGGCACCCTGTACGGCGCCAGCTCAATGGCAGGTACTATCCGCTTGATCACCAACAAACCTGTCATCGATGAAGTACAAGCCAGCATGAACGGCAGTTGGTCAACAACCAAAGGGGGCGAGGCCAGCAACTCAGCCGAGCTGATGCTCAACCTGCCCGTCATCGAGGGCAAGATGGCCGTTCGTGTGGCACTCTATAATGATCGCCAGGGTGGCTACATCGACAATGTCGAAGGATCGTTCCAGGCTGACAATGCTGTCAACCCGACATATCCTGGCGAAAGCGTGACATTTGCAGCAGGCACCGTATTCGCCAACGGCGATGTCGTCGGCGCCGGCGGCCTGGTCGTTCCCGTCAGCAAAAAAATTGCGTCAAACTCGTCGCTGGTTGAAGATGACTTCAACGACGCCAGCTACGCTGGATTCCGAGTTGGCCTTAAGTACCTGATCAATGACGACTGGAGCCTATTGGTTCAGCAGGCACAACAGTCATTACAGACCGAGGGCGTGTTCGATTACGACCCAAGCATCGGCGACCTGCAAGTCAGCCGATTTGCCGAAGACAAGCTATCCGACGAATTCAATCAAACCGCTTGGACTCTAGAGGGTCGAGTCGGCGCGTTGGATCTGGTCTACACTGGCGCCTTTTTGGACCGTGAAGTGGTTGCCAACATTGACTACACCGGTTACACCAACGTGGGTGGATTCATCTCCGGGTACCAGTGTGAATATTTAGTCGGCGGCTTCTACACTGGCCTACCTGCCGCTGCCGACGGCGGCCCAACCACCACCTACGGCTGGGATCCAACTCTGAGCGGCAATAGCGGCGTGATTGAGTGTGGCAACCCGACCAATGCGGCCCATATCGAAAATCAAAATACTCGCTGGACTCACGAATTTCGCGTAACCACCGATTTCGATAGCCCCGTCAATCTTACCGCTGGCGTGTTTTACGAAGATTTTGAAATTGAACATGTTGGCGACTTTAACTATCAGGCGCCGATTGATGCGGGTTTTGCCCCTATCGACATCAACACCAATTCAACCTTTGACAACTCCACGGCCAACGCCCGCGGCAAGACCACACTCGCCACTCAGTTCCGTAACGACAATACGCGAACAGAGACCCAGGTGGCTGTGTTTGGTGAGTTATCTTGGGATGTTACCAGCGACTTTAATCTTGCGGCAGGCGCTCGATATTACGACCTAGAGTATGCTTACACAGGCTATGGTGCATGGCGCTATGGCAACCGACCTTTGTTCACTGACGACGCTGATCTGACCAACGATATTCGACCAACAAAGACCGGAGGCCGCGATTACGAGGCTAACTTTGCCGAACTGCAGCCCATCAGTGTCGATGACACTATTGTGAAGTTTACGGCCAGCTGGACGCCAAACGATGACACTCTGATCTATGCATCATGGTCAGAAGGCTACCGTCCACCAGGTTTTAACCGTGCAGCAGCAAAAGAAGGTGGCCAGTATAATTCTAGCGACAACAACCTTCTGGCAGATGGCACCAATTGCGGCACCGCGGCGCCCATTGAAGCGAATGCGGCAACTGGTTTTCCCGGCTACTGCCTGCCTTACGTGTTTGAATCAGACACGCTTGAAAATATGGAACTCGGCTGGAAAACCACTTTGGCTGATGGCCTGGTAAGGTTTAACGGTGCTATTTACAAGATCGACTGGAATGACATTCAGGTCTCTCAGTTTGACTCGCAGAATATTTCCGTCTTAACCATCGTCGATAATGGCGGTGACGCTGAGATCATGGGTATTGAGGCAGACTTGGTCTGGTTGGCCACTGACAACTTTACGCTGTATGCGGCTGCGTCTTACAACGATACCGAACTGGTTCGCGTTAACCCGGCATTTGCAGTTATTGTTGCTGACGAAGGCTCGCCATTACCGTTGACGCCTGAATTTCAGACCAGCATTCGTGGTCGCTACGAATGGCAGATGGCTGGCGCTTTGAATGCACATTGGCAGCTGGGCATCAAATATGCCGGCGAAGCGCTTAACTCGTTAGTGGATACACCAACAGAGCCAAATACGACTCAGCAAGCCTACACATTGGTTAATGCCAGTGTCGGGGTTCAAGACGAGGCTGTCGGCTGGGGCGTTGAGCTTTTTGTGTCAAACCTGACAGACAAACGAGCTGAACTGCACATCAATCGCCAGGACTTTTTCGAGCGTGTTACGACTAACCGACCTCGGACTATTGGTTTTCGAGTCTCATACGACTTGCGCTAGATACAAAGCCTAGTGGCAGTCAACAAACAGGGTGAATTTCACCCTGTTTGTTACTGAGAACCTTTGACTTGATAATGTTTGAACTCAGAACACCTAAGCTAAGAATACCTAAGCTAAGAACACCTAAGCTAAGAACACCT
Organism: SAR86 cluster bacterium; assembly: GCA_013204195.1. GTDB lineage: Bacteria > Pseudomonadota > Gammaproteobacteria > Pseudomonadales > Azotimanducaceae > UBA4582. Next base: position 4,835 of record JABMOJ010000211.1, on the reverse strand, counting down.
AAACTAAGAACATAGGTATGGCACAAATGCCTAACGAACAACCTGATCATGCAAATATTTTGGCACAGGGCCGCCAGCAATTGCAGGCGGGCCAGTTTCAAGCGGCAGGCGAATCCGCCAATGCTGTACTACTCACACAACCTAATCATCCCGACGCCTTGTACTTACTCGCAGTTAGCCAGCGCTACCGGCAAGATGTCGAAGGGGCACTACAAAACCTCGCTTTATTGACAACCCAGGACCCGACACTTGGTCGTGCGTACCAAGAGTCGGGCCACTGTTATCTAGCGATTAACCGCCAGAAAGAGGCCCTCGAGGCCTTCCAACACGCCGTACAACTGAATAACTCTCTGCTGGCGAGCTGGCAAGCGATCAGTCGTCTGACCTCAACATCCGAGCATCCCAATTGGCATGAGCAGGCCGCAGACCAGGCGAATAAATTAGCCGCACTGCCACCAGCGCTCTTGAGCGTTCGCAACATGATTAGCGAGGGCAAATGGTTCAAGGCGGAACAGCTGTGTCGCAATTTCCTGCAGCAACAGCCGAAACACGTTGAAGCGATGCGCCTGTTAGCAGACCTGGGGATCAAGTCGGAAGTGTTGGACGATGCCGAGTTTATTCTCGAGAGTGCCGTGGCATTTGAGCCAGACAATGTATTGGCGCGATTTGACTACATGAATGTGCTCTATCGTCGCCAAAAGTATGCCGAGTCCATGGCGCAAGCTACCCTGTTGCGTGAAGCTATGCCCGGCAATCAGTCTTACCGGACCGCTTATGCGAACCAGTGTGTAGCCGTTGGCCGCTTCGACGAAGCCCTGGCTATATACGACGACGTTATCCAACAAATGCCCGGCTCACCTGAGCTGCACTTACTCCGCGGCCACGCCTTAAAGACCGTTGATCGCACCGAAGATGCTATCGCCGACTATCAAAAGGCCTATGCCGCTCGGCCCGATTTCGGTGACGCCTATTGGAGCCTTGCCAATCTCAAAACCTACCGTTTCGGTGCAAACGAAATTCTCGCCATGCAGCAGCAGCTGGACAGGGAACAAACGCCTATTGAAGATCAGGCACACTTAAGCTTTGCCTTGGGCAAAGCTTATGAGGATGCCCAGGACTACCACGCCGCCATGAATTACTACGAGCGAGGTAACTTGAGCCGAAAACAACAGCTTCGCTATAGTGCGGACCGCATGACCGAGAACCTCGACCTGCAACGAAGCCTGTGTACCGCCGAGCTCTTCGCCTCTTTAGCAGGGGCCGGCTGTACTGCTCCAGATCCGATTTTTATCGTTGGCCTGCCAAGAGCCGGCTCAACCCTACTTGAGCAGATTCTCGCCTCCCATTCGCAAGTTGACGGCACTCTCGAACTACCCAACATCAGCGCCTTGGCGCAACGATTAGGTGGCAGACGAATGCTTAATGACAAGCCGCAATATCCAGCCAGCCTGACTAACCTTGCCCCTGAACAGCTAAATCAATTTGGCGAAGCCTATCTCAGTGACACCCAAATTTTTCGCCAGGGCGCACCTTATTTCATCGACAAAATGCCGAACAATTTTCGCCATATCGGCCTGATTCATTTGATCTTGCCAAATGCTCGCATTATTGATGCCCGGCGCCACCCCATGGCCTGTTGCTTCAGCGGCTTCAAGCAATTGTTCGCAGCCGGCCAGGAGTTCACCTATGGCCTGCCTGAGATTGGCCAATACTATCGCGACTATGTGGCATTGATGGATCACTGGGACCAGGTACTACCAGACAAAATTCTGCGGGTGCAATACGAGGAGGTCGTGAACGACACAGAAGGCCAGGTTCGACGCCTGTTGGAATTTTTAGGCCTGGATTTCGAACCAGAATGCTTGGCGTTCCACGAAACCCAGCGCTCTGTGAGAACACCAAGCTCAGAGCAAGTCAGGCAACCTATCTATCAAAGCGGACTCGAGCAATGGCGGCATTTCGAGCCTTGGCTTGCCCCCTTAAAAGAAGCTCTCGGGCCGACGCTCGAACGTTACCCAATCACCGGAGGATCCACTTATTAAGACATCATCTGTAACGGCCAGCGAAACGGTCGATGAATCCGTCGATATCGGTCATGAACTCGGTGAAGATAATATTGAAGTCCTAGGCCTGGACATCCATAACCCGGTATTTGCCATCTCGGCGCTGTCGGTCATTGCATTGGTGACCACGACCCTCCTGTACCCTGCACTGGCAGCCGAACTGTTTCTCGGGATGAAAACCTGGGTGACCTCAACTTTCGATTGGTTCTTTCTAATCTCCGCGAACTTTTTCATCCTCTTTTGTATCGCTATCGCGGCATCACGCTTTGGCAAGATCCGCTTGGGGGGTCCTGACGCAAAACCCCAATACAACTACGGCGGCTGGCTCGCGATGCTGTTTGCCGCCGGCGTGGGGATTGGCTTGATGTTCTTTGGCGTTTACGAACCCTTAACTCACACCTTGAATTCACCGCTGGGCATCGATCCGCAGAATATTGCTGTGGCCCGAGAAGCCGGCATGTCCGCCACCATATTTCACTGGGGTTTGCATGCTTGGGCAATCTACGGCCTAGTCGGGCTAGCACTGGCCTTTTTTTGCTTCAACCGCCAGATGCCGCTGACCCTGCGCTCAGCATTTTTCCCGCTATTTGGCAAAGCCGTCTGGGGGCCATTCGGTCATTTTATCGATGTCATGGCCGTATTAGCGACCATATTTGGCCTATCCACATCACTGGGATTCGGGGCCGAGCAAATAGCCGCGGGCCTACATCACCTGTTCAATATTCCCGCAAGTAACCTCACCAAAATATTACTGATCGTGGTCATCATGATCATGGCGCTAATATCGGTTATCGCCGGCCTCGATAAAGGCATTAAACGTCTCAGCGAGCTCAACATGGGCATGGCCACGATGTTGTGCCTATTTGTACTAGTCACAGGCCCAACATTGCTGATCTTTGAGCAGCTGTGGCACACCACCATCAATTATCTGGTTTACCTGCCTCGCTTCAGCAATTGGATCGACCGCACGGACACCGCATTTTACCATGGCTGGACCATTTTCTACCTCGCCTGGTGGATCTCTTGGTCACCTTTTGTTGGCATGTTTATCGCTCGAATCAGCTACGGCAGAACCATTCGCGAGTTTTTTGCTTGGGTTCTGCTGATGCCAACGATTATCAGCATCATCTGGATGTCGACCCTCGGCGGCACCGGTCTCGATCAATATTTTAACCTTGGCGTTAAGGCGCTCGCCGAGATGCCTCCAGAGCTATCCTTGTATGTCATGCTCGAAGGCCTACCCTTCGCTGGCATCGTCTCAGCCATCAGCGTGGTTTTAATCGCGATATTCTTCGTCACCTCCGCCGACTCAGGCTCGCTGGTCATCGACACCATGACCGCCGGCGGCAAAATGAACGCGCCGGTGGTGCAACGCATATTCTGGTGCACGGCCACGGGCTTGGTCGCCATCGCCCTGCTGGTGGGCGGCGGCATGGCCTCATTGCAGGCTCTCACTATCGCGATAGGACTACCATTTTGCCTGGTGTTGCTGCTGATGACTGTCAGCCTCTACAAAGGCCTCAAAGAAGAACCTGTACCTTAGTAGGGTACGCTAACTTCGCTAGCCTAGCAGCTATCGCTAGCATATTATCAGCGAGATACTGACGAGAAATATGATCATGGTAGAACCGATCGACCAGGTCCTGATGAGTTTGAGACAGCTGATTCGCGCCACCGAATTGCACTCGAAGAAACTGCTTAAAACAACGGGGCTGACCACCCCGCAGCTGCTGATATTACGCGCCATTCATGATCAATCGGAGATCACCACTGGCGAACTCGCCAGTGCTGTCAGCTTAAGCCAAGCAACCATCACCAACATCGTTGATCGCATGGAAAAGCACGGACTAGTGAGCCGCCAGCGCAGCGTGATTGATCGACGCCGAGTCTATGTACATCTGACCGATCATGCCAAAACGGTACTGACCAACTCGCCCATGCCACTGCAGGAACACTTCACTGAACGTTTCAATCAATTAAAGGATTGGGAGCAAAATCAAGTCATCGCTTCGTTACAGCGGGTCGTGCAGATGATGGATGCGAGCGATATTGTTGCGGCGCCGTTACTCACCCCTGGTATTATCTACGATCCGATTGACTCAATGGGCGCGATGCCTGACGCTAACAAAACGATCAACTCACCCTGAAGGGTTTGCAGAGTTGAATTTTTGCAGACGACCTTGACTCCCTCCACGAGCTGGATCAAGAGCGCCAGCCTATATTCAGGCGCCCTTAATCCTTGAAGATCACAGACTATTTGCCAAGTAAAACCTTGCCCACTAGACCAGCATGCTAGCTGATACTTGGCTACGCTAAATTCCAGCCGTTTTCGCCGCTGCCGAAATACGAGTCGTTAGTCGAACAACTCACCACCACAAGCAGACGCCGTTGTACCATATTTCTCAAAAGCCTTGATCACGTTGGCACCGGTTCTCCAACGATGAACCTCGTCGGGACCATCTACTAGACGCTGGGACCGAACAGCGGTGTACCAACGAGCAAGGGGCGTGTCATGACTGTAGCCTAAGGCGCCATGAAGTTGCAGGGCGGTATCCACAACTTGGTGCACCATGTTCGCCAAAAACACCTTGGCGATGCCATTTTCCTGACGCAAGTCCATGCCCTTTTCGGCCTTATAGGCGATATGCAGCAACATCAAGCGCGCCTTATAGATCTCGGCAGCGCAATCAGCAAACATCCAGCGAACGCCTTGACGATCTGCCAGACGTTCACCGAAGGTCACACGATTGACCACATGACCCGCCGCAAGAT
>JABMOJ010000210.1 GCA_013204195.1 SAR86 cluster bacterium | reverse complement strand
GGTCAATGTCGCAGTGTGTGAGCAGGCGTTGGCCAAGGCATCGATTGACGCCAACATCATGATTGACTGCAGTCATGCCAATTCATCGAAAAATTATGCCTTACAGCCTCTCGTCATGGAGAACGTCGGCAATCAGATCGCCGAGGGCAACCGTTCTATCGTTGGTTTAATGGTGGAAAGCAATTTGAATGCGGGCAACCAGGCGATTCCCGACAAGCTCGAGGACCTCGAGTATGGCGTCTCAGTGACTGACGCTTGTGTTGACTGGGCAGCTACAGAGGTAATGATTCGAGACCTACGAGACCGAGTCAAAACCCACTTGCCAGAACGACAAGCGCTTCGTGCTGCAGGTTTTAAGGCGAAGTCAGCCTGAGTAGCGTCGAACCATGGGAGATCTACCTTGACGTCGATGGGGTCTGCGCTGACTTCATCAGCCCGGCGTTAAAACTTGTGGGCCTGGACCCTGACGAGACAATGCAACGCTGGGCTACTGAGTTTGCCGGCGAGTTTTATCCCGCTGAACTCATGGGCATGCCACGAGATGTGTTTTTCGGTGAGATCGATACCCACGGTGCCCGCTTCTGGCGTGAACTTCCGGCTTACCCTTGGTTTCCGGCGCTACACCAGAGCTTGTCAAAGCTAGGTCACGTGGTGTTTTTAACTGCCCCTACCGGCTTTCCCGACTGTCTGGCTGGGAAGTACCAATGGCTTTGTGACTATTTTGGCGAAGGCTATAACGACTGCATTTTTACCAGTCATAAGGACCGCCTGGCCCATCCCCGGGCTATTCTGATTGACGACAGCGACAGTAATATTGCCTCATTCAACCAACGCGGGGGGCAGGGACTGACATTTCCGCAGATGTGGAATCTAGCCGGGCATGCTGACGACCCTGCAGCATTGATCATTGACCAAGTCAGCCGCATCGTCTCACCGCCGCCGAGCTAGTTAAACCCTAAGGGGCTATCTTTGTCTGACGGCTAGGGGTGAGACTCGGCAACTACTAAAAATAAGCGTTTTCTGTCACCGTATGGTCCGTGACATCTTTCACTGCTGTGAGCTCAGGAATCAGTTCCAGCAGGGTTTTCTCGACCCCATCTTTGAGCGTCATATCCACCATGCCGCAACCCTGGCAACCCCCGCCAAACTGCAGTATCGCGATATTCATATCCACAACTTCAACCAGGCTGACATTACCACCATGGCTCGCCAGTGATGGGTTAACCTGGCTGTGAAGCACATAGTTAATCCGATCTTCGATGGGACTGTCATCTGAGACTTTAGGTACCTTAGCATTCGGTGCCTTAATCGTGAGCTGGCCACCCATCTTGTCTTTCGCATAATCCACCATCGCATCCGCCAGAAACGGCTTGCTGCGCGAGTCGATCCAGGCGCCGAAACCCGTATATTCGGCTTTTTCATCGGTGGCTTGTTCTTCGCCAGCTTTACAGTAGGCTATGCAGGTCTCTGCCATAGGAGTGCCTGGGTCAGAGATAAAGATGCGAATATCATTGGCATCGTCTTGTTTGGACAGCAAACTGACCAGATATTCCTGGGCTGATGGTGTGATTTCGACCATGTCCGAGTCCATACGCAATAAATGAGAAGGCAATTGTAACTAATCCCCCCCCTGATGAGCAATGGCCCCGACCCTAAGCCTCTGCTTTTTAAAGATATTCAAACCCTCCAAGATGAAGAAGATTCATCTTCGCAAAGACGGATCTTCAATCCACCGCAACGCTACACCTGCTAAACTCGCCGGCTGTGAATAACCGCCCATAAAAGATACCTGAAAACATGAAACAATCACCTCGCTCGGCCCTCCTGCATGCCCAACTGCAACAACGCATCCTGGTAATGGATGGCGCCATGGGCACCATGATCCAAGAGCTGAAACTCACTGAAGCCGACTTTCGCGGCGAGCGGTTCATTGATCATCCCTCCGACGTCAAAGGCAATAACGAGTTGCTGACCCTCACGCAGCCGGCGGCCTTGAAAAATATCCACATGGCGTATCTGCGGGCCGGATCAGACATTATCGAAACGAATACTTTCACGGCCAACCGTGTCTCCCAGTCAGATTATGGCACCGAGGAGTTTTCCTATGAGATCAATGTTCAGGCAGCCCGCCTCGCCAGACAGGCAGCGGATGAGATCACTGCGGAAGACCCCACCAAACCCAGGTTCGTTGCCGGCGCCGTTGGCCCCACGACCCGTGCTGCGAGCCTGTCACCTAAAGTCAATGACCCAGGTTTCCGGAACATTACCTTTGACGAACTCGTTGAAGACTACAGCGAGGGTATTCGCGCCCTGATCGAAGGCGGTGCCGACATTATTTTGATCGAAACGATTTTTGATGTCCTGAATGCCAAGGCGGCAATCTACGCGGCTTTGAGCGTCTTCGAAGCGCTTGATACAGAATATCCGATCATGATCTCAGGGACTATCACGGATGCCTCAGGTCGACTACTGTCAGGCCAAACCGTCGAAGCATTCTGGGCTTCAATTCGTCATGCTAAACCCATATCTGTTGGCTTTAACTGCGCGCTCGGGGCAGACGAATTACGTCCCTATATTGCCGATGTCAGCCACATTGCAGATTGCTATGTTAGTGCTTATCCCAATCGCGGCTTACCCAACGAGTTTGGTGAGTACGACGAAACTATTCCGCAGATGGTCGCGTCGATTGAAGATTATTTGAGTTCCGGGCTGATCAATATCATCGGTGGTTGCTGTGGTACTGGGCCAGATCATATCCGTGAATTCACTCGAATTGCAGCCAATTATGCCCCGCGGCCGATTCCTGTTGTCAGTCCCAAGTTGCGCCTCAGTGGACTCGAACCTTTCAACATTGATGACGACTCTTTATTCGTCAACGTCGGTGAACGAACCAATGTTACCGGCTCCCAAAAGTTCTCTCGCCTGATTATTGAGGAAGACTATGATGCCGCCCTAGAGGTTGCCCTTTCCCAGGTCAATAATGGCGCGCAGATCATCGACATCAATATGGATGAAGGCATGTTTGACTCCAAGACTGCCATGGTTAAATTTCTGCACCTAGTCGCCTCTGAGCCAGATATCAGCCGAGTCCCTGTGATGGTGGACTCCTCAAAATGGGAGATTATCGAGGCTGGTCTAAAATGCCTGCAGGGCAAATCTATTGTCAACTCTATCAGTCTCAAGGCTGGCGAGGCGGAGTTTGTCCATCAGGCGAAAATATGCCTGAAGCATGGTGCCGCGGTCATCGTTATGGCCTTTGATGAAGATGGCCAGGCAGACAGCTTGATCCGTAAAAAAGCGATCTGTCGGCGATCCTATGACATTCTGGTCAACCAAGTTGGGTTCCCGGCGGAAGATATTATTTTCGACCCGAATGTATTTGCGGTTGCTACTGGTATCGAAGAGCATGTGACCTACGGC
>JABMOJ010000209.1 GCA_013204195.1 SAR86 cluster bacterium | reverse complement strand
TACTTGGGTATGAGCACACCCGACTTTCCCAATCTGTTTTTTTTCTATGGCCCCAATACCAATCTGGGTCACGGCGGCAGCCTGATCTTCCACATCGAGTGCCAGGCGCGCTACATTGCCCAGTGTCTGATGGGACTCATCGAGTCTGGACAGCGCCGAATGGAAGTCCGCCAAGACCGACATGATGAATATAATGCGCGGGTGGATGCGGAACATAATCGCATGGTCTGGACCCACCCTGGCGTCAATAATTGGTACAAGAATCGCCACGGCCGCGTTGTTTCAAACTCCCCCTGGCGCTTGGTAGACTATTGGCACATGACCCATACTCCAGACCTGCAAGACTATAGGCTCGGCACCAGACAGAACCGGCCGTAGCGTTCTAGATCTTCACCGGCGGCGTGCTGTCCACCAGGTTGAGCACCACATCATCAGGGATGCTAATCACTCGCGCATAGGCCCCTGGCGGGTAATTCGTCATATGCGGGCCCACCGCGTCAGCGGCGGGTTGCGCGACCTGGCCGCTGTGGCCACCCTGACCAATATAGTCAGCAGGTTGTTTGTATCGTGCCAACTCAGCGGCGCTGATACCCAACAATTCAACCACTTCCGGATCGACCCAGGCGTTGTTATCGATAGGTTCATTCGAGTAGGCGAACTCCAGGGTCATATTCTCCAGACCCGCAAAATAAATTGATCGGCAAAGACCATGCTCGATCGGCCCCAAGACAGGAATACCATGACTCCGCAAGCGGTCGCGCATGTGATACAACGCCTCGTCATCCTTCACTTTGAAGGCCAGGTGCTGCATGGTCCCCGGCGCGCTATTGGCTCCAGCATTGCCTGCATGAGACTGACCAATGTGCGAGGCTATCTGCTCGATGTCAGGGTTATGCACAAAGGCAATAGAGCTCTCGTCATTCAAACGTAGGAAACAGTGTTTGGTATTCTCAACCCCATGCATCCAATACAGGGCCTGGAGTTGCATACCGAGTTTCTCAGTGAAAAATTCGATTTGTGCCTTCATGTCACCGGTGCTGATAGCCAGATGATGTAAGCCTTCCACTTTATTCATTGATCACTCTCCTGCTGGTTGAGATGGGTAGCGCTGCTGAGCGTCGGCGCTTAACACCCCAACGACTGCCGGCAGCGGATCTACCAGGACGCTTCAACTGCCGACTTAGGCGGATCCAAATTCCGCAAAAACATCGTGACTGTAAATACTATCCATCATCGCCGAGCTGGCAAACTTCGCAGCGCTATTACGGAGCCGCGCTTGAAGACCACCCAGATGAAATACGCGGGCATTCCGCCTTGAGCCGCGTTGGATCGCGGCGGTACGCTTGCGCCGAATATTTTCATAGCGCCCCAAGGCCGCCGCAACGGAGCCTTCCGTAGCCAGGCACTGCGCCAGCACCGCGCCGTCTTCAATGGCCATGACTGCGCCCTGCGCCATAAAAGGCAACGTGGGGTGACAGGCATCGCCCAAAAGGGTGACGCGACCTCGGCCCCACTGTGACATCGGTGGTCGATCAAACAACGCCCATTTATAGCACTCTTGCGGGTCCATATGTTCTATTAGCGTCTGGATAGTTCCATGCCAGCCAGCAAAATCTGCTTGCAGCTCTTGGAGGTCACCGCGGGCCGCCCAGGACTCCGTATCCCAGCCAGACTTCTCCACCACGCAGACACAATTTACCAGCTCGCCCTGGCGCACAAAGTAATGCACAAAATGCTTACCCGGCCCCCACCAGGCGGTCGCGACGGGCCGCACTAAATCTTGGGGCAGGAGGCTCGCCGGCACCAAGCCGCGCCAGGCCACATTGCCCGTAAAAGTCGGTGCCTCGGCACCAAACAAGCCGGTTCGTATTCGTGAATGAATGCCATCGGCACCGACCAGCATATCGGCCACGTGGATCTGGGAATTCACTGCGACGCTGACCTGCGATCCGGTTTGACTGAAGTGCTCCACGGCAGAATCCATGTGGAGCTGAATATTGGCATTCTCACCAATCCCTTGCAGCAACACTGATATCAAGTCGGCGCGGTGGATATGGTAGTAGGGAAAGCCGAAGCGGCTCTGCGCCTGCGCACCCAAGGTCGTCGAGGCGATCATTTGACCGCTGCGCCAGTCTCGCATCTCAACGCCTTCGGGCAGAAAGCTCAAAGCGGCTATTCTCGGCAGCAACCCGAGATGATGCAGTACGCGCATACCATTGGCACTCAGCTGGATGCCAGCACCCACTTCCGCCAGGATTTCTGCTTGCTCGAACACCTCGACCCGATGTCCCGCCTGCGCCAAACACAACGCCGCCGTCAAACCGCCAATGCCAGCGCCACTCACCAGTATGTGTTGTGCTTCCATCAACCCTGTTCCTGTTCTGCGCCGACCCGTGGCGATAGTGTCATCATGAGTCTACCTGATCCGCTTGCGCACTTAATAGGGCGTGAATGGTTGTCAAGAATCACACCACCGGCGCCGTTGTCCAACTGCGGCGTCTGTTATAAAACCCGCTCGTTGATGCATCCTAGCAAATGCCGGCGCGACTGACCTCTATTCGGCCCACCGGTCACTTTGTTGATATCAACTGCCGCTGTGCCTAAACTCCATGTGACTGCGGCCGCGAATAGGCCGCACCACACTGCAGCGGGTCATTGAATGCAACATATCGAGTGGGATGATTTCGAGAAAGTTCAGCTCAGAGTCGGGACTATTGTCGGGGTGGAAGCATTCCCGGAAGCCCGCAAGCCCGCATGGATACTCAGGGTGGATTTTGGTGCCGATGTGGGCGTAAAAAAATCCAGCGCACAGATTACGGACCTTTATAGCCGCGACGAGCTATTGGGCAAGCAAGTCATCGCGGTCGTCAACTTTCCACCCAAGCAGATCGGTCCCTTGATGTCAGAATGCCTGGTCACTGGCTTCCACCGTGAAGATGGCGCTATTGTCTTGGCGATCCCTGATTCGAAAGTACCCAACGGCGCTCGGCTGATCTGATCGCCACGACCCAACCTATGCTCGAGGAGATTCAATGAATATTTTGCCCATCGTCCTATCAATCGGCATCCTGTTGATGTCGTCTACTGCCATTAATGCTAACGCGCCTACCGGGGTTAATGCGGCCGCAACAGTTGATGCCGCCGCAGATGCTAGTTCCGCCGCAGGCGCTAGTTCCGCCGCAGGCGCTAGTTCCGCCGCAGGCGCTAGCGCCGCGCCTGATACTGCAGCCATCGAGCAGGCGGTCATGGTGGTACTGGACGATTTCATGACGTCCTTCAGCGGCCGAGATCCCATCGCCCATGCCGCGACCTACCACTTTCCGCACTTTCGGCTCGCCGGCGGCGTTATGCACAGTTGGGCAACCGCCGAGGATGCCATTCGAGACCATGAAGCGCTGTTTAAAAACTTGCCTGCCACGGGCTGGCACAAGAGTATCTGGCTAGATCGCCAGATCACGACGCTGAGTGATACCAAGGTACACGTCAACACGCGCTTCCAGCGTTTGCGCGCAGACGGGACTGAAATTGGCGCCTACAATTCGCTTTATGTGCTCATCAAACAGGATGGTCGATGGGGTATCAAAATGCGATCGAGTTTTCTCTAAAACACGGCCCAAACAG
>JABMOJ010000208.1 GCA_013204195.1 SAR86 cluster bacterium | reverse complement strand
TGCCACGCATGCAGCCTTAACGGGTTGTGCATGCCTCACTCCCTCTCAGAAAAAGATGTAGAAATCTTCGATGCTGCGCTCAAGCGTAGCAAACCTTTCCAGCGGAATAAAACCGTGTTCGAAGCCGGGGATAAATTCGCCTCTTTGTATACGGTCCGATCTGGCGCGGTGAAAACTTTCAGCGTCGATAGCGAAGGTGACGAACATGTTATCGGGTTTTACTTACCCGGCGAGATGTTCGGTCTTGACGCTATCAATTCAGGGTATCACATCAGCTCCGCTAAGGCCCTGGAAACAACCGCCGTCTGTGAAATACCCTTCAATCGTTTAGAAGAACTATCTCGCCGAATCCCAAGCATCCAGTCTCATATGTATAGGCTCCTGAGCCAGGAGATCAGCGAAGATCAGCAACTGCAACTACTGCTTGGCAAGAAGACAGCAGAAGAACGCATCGGCAGCTTCCTCTTGGGCCTGTCCTTACGCTACCAACAGCGCCATTTGTCGCCGACCTCATTCCGCCTGCCGATGGCTAGAACGGATATTGGCAACTATCTTGGTTTGACGGCTGAAACCGTCAGCAGGGTCTTTACGCGACTTCAGAAGAGCGAAATTCTCAAAGTGGATGGCAAGGAGGTTTGCATTTTGGACCATCATCGACTCTGTGAAATCGCGCAAAAGGAATCCAGCTACGAGAAAACAGGGCGATACTGAATTTAACTTCCTCTGCCTCAAGAGATTCGGACTCATGCTATTCGGACCGAATATTTTTCGGCCGAGGCCCTTGTGAAGGGTAACCCCCCATTACTAATCGAAGTTAAAAGTAGTGGTCAGGCCGCCATGTACTTAGCATTCGGTGTCCGCACCGTAAACGCCAAACAACAGACCCAACCGGTGCTTAGATTACCACGTGCTGTCCCGGTTTCGACAGCTCATGGCAGAAGACATCTTAAGGATTACTACACTCAGCGATCACAAAACATTAATCATCCAGCTCGATTTTAATAACCTCATAAACACCGCTGGCATTTAGCTTGGCTTTCACCTCGAACTTCGCATAACTTCCGACATTTGACAAGAACGTTGTCTTGCCAACTGAGCGATCGAATAGCTCAAAGTACGTTGCGTTAGTGAAAAGTAATTGCTGCCCTTGAATCAAAACCCCTAAACTATCGATTTGACCATACGCTTCAAATTCTGTGGTTTCGTTACTGAAATCATCAGAATCAGAGGTCGAATTTGAATCACTGTTTTCAAGCTCTACTTTTCTCGCTAGCAGATCTCCATTGGCGCTTCTTAACGCTTTGATCTCAACAAGCGGGTTTATTAGATTGGAAACCGTATTGATAAATGTGCCTTTATCGATCAAGGCGTATGTCTCAAACTGCGTAGAGGCTCCTAACGTAAACGTATAGCCGCTGTTTATCGTCAAACTAGTGGTATCAATCGATGTAATGATCCCCTTTATTTCAAAAGTATAATCTGAGACGTCAGCACTACCACTTTGATCATCGTCTTGATTGCTGTAGTGAATATCACTACCTTCAAGACTCACTTTCACCGCTAGTAAATCGCCGTTGACTTGCCTCGCCGCTCTAACCTCAATGTACGAATTTGCACTCGCCGCGCTGACAAATTGGGCGCCAGTCACAAACCTCTCATTGACTTCAAATAGTGTTTGCGCTGTGAATGCAATGGTCTGGCCATAAATCACGATTGACGTTTGCGTCACCGCTGACGCGACACCTCGAATAACTAACCCAGAATCATCGTCATCGGCCCTATTTTTGTAATCGTCGGTATCAGCATATTGTAAATAAACACCTGCAGAGCTCTGCAGATAAGCGCCCGTTTGATCTCGCAAATAGCCTAGCTCATCAGCGACATAGGTTTGGCCGTTAACAATCACCTGTTGACCCGCATAATCATCCATATCGTCGTCTTGATTATCGCGTTCGATCCGATAAGCCGTCATCAACGAGCCATTGTACTGACCACGCACCTCGACAAACTCGCCAATCGATAGTTGCTCAATTCCGAACCTTCTAGTGACGCCTGTAGAATCTTCAAACTGTGTCGACGCTTGAATATAAACTTTCCTTCCAGACACCGTAATTGTGCTGTTAACAGCATCGATAGCTTCGATCAACCCCTCAATTTCATTATTGGTAGGCTGTCTAACATAGACTTTGT
>JABMOJ010000207.1 GCA_013204195.1 SAR86 cluster bacterium | reverse complement strand
GCGGATCGGATTGTGGTGCTGGAGGCCGGCCAGATTCAGGATGTCGGCACCCATGGGGCGTTGCTTAAGCGGAATGCGCTGTATGCTCGTATGGTTCAGTTACAATTTGGTGACGCTGGCGTCTGATATCAAGGTTGGCGCTGCGCTTCGCAATGGCACTAATCCCGCCAGAGCCAGCGCAGGGTGTCGGCAAATAGTGCGCCGCCGTGGTGGAGGTTATGCCCGCCGTCGCCGTAGGCAAACCGATAGTCATAGCCAGCCCAATCGAAGGCGCTAGCCATCATCTGATTCGCTAATGACCAGTCACCGAAAGGTGATTTGACGTCATGTTGGCCACTTTGCAGAAACACCCGTAGGGGCTTGCGGGTATGGGTTCGAATCAATGAGGGGTAATTATGACCGCCCCAGATATCCGTATAGGAGCCGCAATGACTGATCACCCGCTGACACTGGTCAGGGAAGTGCCAGGCGGCATTGAAAGCCGCGATACCACCGCTGCTGATGCCACAGAGGGTTCGGTCAATTGGCTGGCGACTGCAGGCAAAGCCCAGTTGGGTCTCGGCCCAGGAAAAAATTTCGTCGAATAGAAATTCACCGTAGCGTCCACTGAGCTGATCGTACTCAAGACTGCGCTGCGATTGTTGGTGATTGTAGGACGCGATAGGGCCCTGGACCGGATGATCGGGCTGGCCCGGGTTAATAAATATAGCCACTGTGGCTTTGATGTGGCCAAGGCTAAATAAGCTGTCGAGTACCTGGGTGGCTCGCACCGGACCTTGGCGGCCTAGATACCAGGCGCCATCATTGAAAAAGATCACTTGGGGTGGGGTGGAACCATCGCAGCCCGGGGTTTGATAAAGCCATAGGTCTCGAGTGGTGCCGGGGTAGACCGAGGACTGATAGGCGGGTGCTTTTTGGACCAGACCGGCCATCACCTCTGCTGTGGGAAATGCTTCCGCGCACGGGTGGTAGGCAGCATCCCAGGCTGGATCATTGACGACGCCATTGTGCCGGCCATTAACCTCAGCGGGGACTATTTGGTCTAATCCGAGTTGGACGAGTGTTGCAGAATTCATTGGCATGCTGGCAGTTCCGCCGTTAGTTGTCAGGTCACTTGTCAGTACCCTAGTCAGGAGTCAGGGCTGCGATAATGGTTACCCTAGCAGCGAATTGAGTCCGGGGGTAGGCAGGTGACTTAACTTTCGTCGCGTAACTGTGGCATGATTAGATCATTCGAACGCCACAGTGAAGCCAGTACCCTATGCAGCAGCTTGCCTCTCAGCGATATACCCCGGAACACGTGCAACAGTGGCGTGACGAGGGCTTCGCAATCATTCCCGACTTCTTTAGCGCAGCTGAAATCGCCCCTGTTTATGCCGAGTACGATCGCATCTATGGCACTCATGCCGATCAAACCGTCAGGGCAATGGTTGATGGTGATGAGGACGAGCGGGCCGCGGCATTTCGTCAGCTGCAATTCAAAAACATCGATAACTTTCCCTTTGATGCGGCCCCCGAGATGAATCTGATTTCCCTGCATCCCGCGTTGATAGACTTTGCCAGCGCGGTGTTGGGGGTGGATTCGGTGCACTTGTATCAGGCGCATACTTGGGCTAAATATACCGGCGAAACCAATTACGAGCAGGCGCACCATTGTGATTTTGGCAACCACACGTTGTTGGTACCCTCCGAGACGGCGGCGTTGCGCACGGTAGATTTTATTCTCTACATTACCGATGTTACTGACGCGCTTGGTGCTCTGCATTACGTCCCCAAGCCCGCTGCCGCACAAGTGTTGAAGCCCGGCGCGGTGGCGGTTTCGGCAGAGCTGCAAGGGGCGCTGTTAAGCCGCGAAAAATCCGCGGCGGCCCCCGCAGGTACGCTGGTCGCGCACAGTATCGATACGTTCCACCGAGGCACGAATCTGACTCTCGAGAAGGGTTATCGCTACACCATGACCGCAGGCTACAAGGCGTCGGGCAATGAGCTGATTGGTTATCATGTATGGCAGGAGAGCGCGGGCAGAAACTGGTCTGGGGTTTTTGATCATGCGTCACCGCAACAGTTAGCCTGTTTGGGGATACCCTTACCAGGCGATGCCTACTGGACCCTGCGGACCTTAAAGCTCAGTCAGGCCCGTTGGCCCGGCTGGGATATGCGGGCTTATTTCGCCGCCCATTCATGATTGTTGTTGTCTATGGTGTCAGCGGCAGCGGTAAGACGACTGTAGGGCGATTGTTGGCTGAACAGTTGGACTGGGTGTTTCTTGACGCTGATGATTTTCACCCCGCTGCCAATATCGATAAGCTGCGTTCAGGCACGCCCCTGACCGATGCAGATCGCTGGCCTTGGCTCAGCGTACTAGCGCAGAAAATAGTTGGATTGCAGGCGCAGGGTCGCAGTGCTGTGTTGGCCTGCTCAGCGCTGAAGCGGACTTATCGGACCGAGTTAGGGATCAATGAATCCACAGTGCGATCTGTGTTGCTTAGCGGCAGCCTTGAGGTTATTCAAGCGCGACTAGGTCAACGTCAACATGCGTTTATGGCCACCAGTTTGCTGCAGAGCCAGTTAGCCACGCTGCAGCCTTCTAGTGATAGTTTGATTGTTGATATTGCCGAGTTACCTGAGAAAATCTGTCAGCAGATCATCGATGATCTGGCCTTAGGCTGACTGGCGTCAGCCTAAGGCCACGGCTCTAGAGCCAGTAACGATTCAATGTCAGGAACCGTTGGCGGCTGTTGGGGCGTGACCATCGAGTATCGACACACGCTCGCCGTAACGAGAAAATCCTGCGTAGTCTCTAACCGCTTGATGCTGCAGACACCGATTGTCCCACATGGTGAGCGTACCCGGTGTCCATTTGACCCGGCACTGAATGCGGGGGTTGTTGGCGACAAACTGGTAGAGCCCGTTGAGTACCATATCGCTCTCCCATTTGGGGAGCCCTTCGATGTGCGATGTGAAGCTCGAGTTAACGAACAACAAGCGTCGACCGGTTTCCGGGTGCGCTACAATCACCGGATGAGATGCGCTGGGGTAGGTTTGGTCGTTGCGTAATTTTACCCCATAATTTCGCAGGTCAACTTCGCCGTCATGGAAGGCGGTCTTGTCACCCAACAGTAATTTCAAGGGGTCAGATAATTCGTCGTACGCGGCATACATATTCGCAAACAAGGTATCGCCGCCACCATTTTCCGGAACCTTGGTGACATACAATAAGGACGCGGCGGGTGGTATGACTTCACAAGACACATCTGAATGCCAGGCTTCACCATTAGTGAGTTTTGCATCTGGTTTGGTATCAATCAAAAACATTTCCACGTCGATCTTCGGGTCAGGCCGATTCATGCCGCCGCGTTTCGAGGGGTGAATATGAATCTCACCAAACAGGCGAGCAAATGACTTATGCTGTTCCCGGCTGAGGTCCTGGTCTCTGAACACCAGCACCATATGGTCTAAAAATGCCTGTTTTATCTGTTCGATTTGGTCTGGCAACAACGGCAGCGCAAGATTAACGCCACGAATCTCGGCACCTAATCCTGGTGTAATTGGATCAATTTGTAAGGTCATCGATAGGCTCCTTTATCTCGGCTTGTCGCCGATGATGGTGACGCGTTCCACGGATCTGATCTGCGGCCAGTAATCAGAAACAGCATAGTGCTGGCAGGATCGGTTGTCCCAGAAGGCGATAGAGTTGGGTCGCCATTTAAATCGGCATTGGTATTCAGGCACCGCTGCGGTTCGATACAGTTGCTCGAGCAGGGTTTGGGAATCCTCGGCTGACATCCCCACAATGGACTGGGTGAAGGCGCGATTGACGTATAAGGTTTTTCTACCGGTATCTGGGTGGGTGCGAATGACGGGATGTTCCTGCGCCGGATACTGTTCGCGCATCGCATTCACTTGTTCTTCTGAAGCACCTTTTTCTCGCATGCGGCGATGAAAGCCGACCGCATCATGTATCGCCGTTAGGCCGTCGAGTTGCTCCTTGAGGCTATCGCTCAAGTCGTCATAGGCCTGGCCCATGTCGGCAAACAAGGTATCACCGCCTACGTTTGGGATCTCTTGTGCGCGCAGAATGGAACCCAAGGAAGGGGCTGCGCGCCAGGTCACATCGCTGTGCCAGATATTTTCCGTACCCTTGTTGTCCTTGTTGTGGGTGATTCTGAGAAGTTCCGGAAATTCAGGGTCTTGGGCCGCAAAGGGATGAACCTCAAGGGTGCCAAAGCGCCGGCCAAAGGCCAGGTGTTGTTGAGACGTGATGTTCTGGTCTCGAAAGAAGATCACCTTATAGTCGAGCAGTGCCTGATAAATTTCGGCGATCGTGCTGTCCGGCAGTACTTGGCCCAAGTCGATACCGGAGAGTTCGGCACCAATGGTCGGACTGAGTTGTTCGACATTGAAGGCGGCTGAGGCTTGTTGGGCTAAAGGCATATTGACGATCCATTGTGGCTGGATAAAGTCGCTTTATTAAACCTTCGATGGGAACAGAAAGCCAGTTGCGTTATGTCAGTGGTTATTGTCTGTGGGTTGTTAGCGCTATCGTGCCTGCCAGCCAGCGCCATCGAAGGACCAAGTGCTAGACAGAGTGAGATCCGCTGATGAAAAGCCAATGGAGAAACAGTAGTCACAGACTTCCAGTCGCCAATCACGGGCGAGTTCGTCATAAAAACATAGGTCAGCATTACTCAGATTGATCAACAGTGTCACTTCGCCTGCGGCCGCCAATTCGACCCGGCCAAAGCCCTTGAGTTGTTGCGGTGCGCGCAGGATCGATGAGTTGGGGCAGGCCACATAAAGTTGGACGATAGTCGCACCGAGCGTTGCACCGGTGTTAGTCACATTCACCCTAAGGCAGAATCCTGAATCGGTGCTATCTACCGTCAGGCCCTGCACATCAAAGCGGGTGTAGGACAGGCCGAAACCAAAGGGAAATTGCGGTATTTCTTGATTCGCTTGCATCAACCCATAACCATGCAGATAGTCATGATCGACATTTAATGAGGTGATATCCCAGGGCACATGCTGATCGAGGTGGGTTGGAATAGTGACGGGCAGGCGACCGGAGGGGTTGGTCACGCCAAAAAGAACGTTGCTTACCGCATGACCACCTTCGCGTCCCGGGTACCAGGCCATGACGAGGCCGTCTACTAGGTCAAGCCAGTCTGTGACCTCAATGGCGCTGCCGCCCTCGAGCACCACGATAGTTTTTCGGGCATGGCAGGCGGCCGATTCAATGAGTTGACGTTGGGATTCAGGCAGGGTGAGAACCTCACGGTCGCCGCCACGAGCCAGATCGGAGCCTTCAGCTTCCTGTTGTTGCGTCGGAATAAATTCGCCTTCATCGAGATAAGTCAGGCCGGCAACGACAATGCAGGCATCAAAATCCCCGAGGCTCTGCAGGTTATCGCTGCTGTTAAAGTAGGTCAGTTCTGCGCGTTGCAGCAGTTGCGTGATACCTGACAGGATGCTGGTCGTGTCACTGGAAGTGACGAAGCTGCTGCCGCGGTCGCCGAGATTGGCTATGGTCGCGAGATCGCCCACGATGGCGTAGCGCTTATCAACGGTATCGCTAAGGGGCAGGCAACGCGCGGCGTTTTTCAGCAACACGATGGATTTCTCGGCAACTTCCCGCGCCAATGCAATATGCGCTGGGCATTCGACCACATTGGCATCAGGCATGGGCAGCGAATTCAGGTCCCAGGCGAGCTTGGCGTATAGGGCGCGGCCAGCAGCCTGGCGTAGCGTCGCTTCGGTTAAGGTTCCGGCAGTGATCGCCGCATGAATCTTTTCATCAGAAAACCTAAAGCCCGCCGGCATTTCTAGGTCCATGCCTGCGTTCAACGCGGCGGCGGTAGATCGAGTGCCCAGGAACCAGTCAGATTCAACGAAGCCTTTAAAACCCCAGTCGTCGCGTAGGATATGGGTCAACAACTCGGCATGTTCGCCACAGTAGGTGCCGTTAAGTTTATTATAGGCGCTCATGACAGATGCCGCGCCGGCCTCCTGGACGCAACGCTTGAAGTGTGGCAAGTAAACTTCGTGGAGCACTCTGGCTGGCACGTTCGCACTCATCTCGAACCGCGTATTTTCAACGTTATTCACTGCAAAGTGTTTAGGGCTGGTCATCACATGATTCTGCGCGCCAGAGATAAATGCCACCGCCATGGCGCCCATATGAAAAGGGTCTTCAGAATAAGTTTCTTGGGCGCGTCCCCAGCCCGGGTGGCGCAGGAGGTTGATCGTCGGGGCCAGCAAGACATTGCCGCCGCGAGCTGCGACTTCCAGTCCAATCGCCAGGCCCACTCGGCGCTCCAGCTCGACGTCAAAGGTTGCGCCGCGAGCAATGCCCACAGGAAAAGCGGTGGCCTTGCCGGTCCTTGCCCCGCGAGGTCCATCCACCATCTTGAATGGCGGGATCTGTAATGACTCGTCGCCACCGGCAAAGTACAAGCCAGCCAGCGGTTGCGGTTGTAGGCCACGAATCTCGTTGATCAGCTGTGCCAGGGTCATACTGTTCACTAGAGCATCCAATCGGGCTTGCACAGCGTCATGGTCGATCCCCAGGCCGCGGTTGCCGGCGTGAATCGCCACTGGGTCAAAGGCAAGGATAGTGTCGGTCATCGGGCGGGACTCCAGAAATAGGGGGTTGGTTTGACGCTAAAGTGTTGGCCCAGTGAGCGCGACTAAGGGGCAGCGTCGGGGTGTGGACTAGATTGTTCACAGTGACCTGTTTGAGGTGCTAGCGTCATCCATAGTGCGTTTCTGCGACAATCATACGTCGAGGAGATTTGGCTGTGTCGGCGAATTGACTGATGTCTTTGGCTATCGCCTGGCGGCCTGCCTCTGTGGCATAAAAGCGTTCGCGTAAATCCAGAAGAGAGTCAAAGCCACAGAGCGCAACACCGTCAAGAGCTGGGCCATGAAACCGATGAACAATGCTCAATTGCCGGTAGTGCGACATGGCCTCGTGCACCTGTAACGCCAGAGGTGCATGTTGGTCGCGCCAGTATTGATCGGCATTGGTGTGACCGAGATCCGGGTGAGCAACGAGTGGGAATAGGCCGATAAAGCCCGGCAGGTTCACCGGTGCGTCTGGCGTCGCCGAAGCAAAATTGAGCGTATCAGGCGCGCTACGAGATTTGATCACCCGTTCATAGATCAAATAGGCGCCGGCTTCAGTGGCGGCCAGAAAGCCCGCGAGATCATCGGTACTGGCAGTTACCAACGCCGCGATCGGCAGCTGCCGGCTAGCGGCGCGTTCATCCACAAACAGCTGGCCACGATACCGGCGGGCGAGGTGTTCGGCCCGCGCACAGTCTTTAAAAATAGCGGCGAATTTGAGTGTGGCCACAGGCACCTCCCATGCAGTGATGGGCTGAGTCTGCGGTGTCGTTTGGCAGACGTCAAGGGCGTGATCTGCCTACTGCGGGTGGGCAGGTGCTCGTCGGTCTTGGGCAGGAGACCATAGCTGCTGATGGTATGAGTACGGGCCTCGAATACAACCCAGGACTGAATGCCGATCCGCATTATTGTCACTGCGACCTACCCGCAGCCACTGCAACTTGCCGTAGATCTCGACTGGGTGATCGCCAAGTTTCAAATCGCGCGCCAAGATCACTGGCCTGCCGCGGTTCGGGCTGGGTCGGTGTTGAAGCCCGAACGTCCTGCTGATGGCGCTATTACGATTCCGGATAGCCCGTGAGTTCCAGAAAACCTTGGCCGGCCGTTGTGCCTTCAAGGGTGACCGGACCTTCCCAATAGGGGAAGGCGGTGTTCAGCCAATGAGCCTCAGTACGCGGCGCGACGATCCAGCTCTGACCTAGACCGGGGAGGGCAACGCGCCAGTGCAGGGG
>JABMOJ010000206.1 GCA_013204195.1 SAR86 cluster bacterium | reverse complement strand
GCGGCTAAATAGTCGGCCAAGAAAGACGCTCGGGTATAGAACGCCAGAACTATTAATGAACAATTACAGGGCTGCTATTGCGGCTTAAACTTTGATGCACTTGGGGTTTGAATCCAGGCGATCCTAATTTTGTCATCCTCTGCGTTGCAGAAGATACTGGCGGTGAAGCAGTAGCGGGGCCAATTTTCGATGCTGCCAACGCCACCTATATTCAAATTGTCGATACAAACCATATCATCAGCAGCGCATTCAATTTTGTTAATGTCCCCTCAGCTGCCTGGGTTGATGAAGAAGGCAGAATTGTGCGAATCGACGAAGGCACCTATGCCAAAGTTCATGAACTCGGCAACGAAATACGGTCGATTACTTTTGGCAATAATGTCTACACACCTGCATTGCGCGATTGGGTAGAAAAAGGCAGCAACAGTGAATATGTTCAATCTGTCGAGACTGTCACGGGCAACATCCGTGAGTTAAGTTTCGAGCAACAGAAAGCCGATGCTGCGTTCCGACTGGCAAACCTGTTTCGTGAACACGGCCTGACAGAAAAAGCTGAACACTACTGGAATCTGACTCAGACGTTAAACCCGGAAAGCATCAACTTTTTCCGGCAAAATCTCACGCTCTCCGAGGAAGGCTCAGCAGGCGAACAGTTCATGACGCGAAGAGGCGAGTACGAAAGTCAAAAGAAAGACTATTATCGACCGCTCGATATGGACAGCTAAGATGCACAGCTTAAATCCATAGCTGGCATAGGTCAGAGCAGCGCATCGATTGCCGATGCGTTAGCTCTGCAGATAACGGGATCGAGATGGGCTGGCTTAGAATATTTGGGGTCGGAGTAAAAATCACAAAACAATAATTTTCTCATGTTACTTAAGCGGCCAGTAGGCAGGGTATTTAGGGTCGGGGTAAAATTTACAAACCTATACTTTTTCCATGGTGCTTAATTGACAAGCAGATAGGGACAATCTTTCACATCCGGTTCAGCTTGAATTCTTTTCGCTCACGAAGAACAAAGAGATAAACGAATTCGACAGCACAAACCCACCCTAGCTCACAATGAGCTGTAGTCCATTTGTAAATTTTACCCCGACCCGAATTATCTTTGTAAATTTTACCCCGACCCCAATTATCCCCCCGACCCCGATTATCCAGCGGTATACCAAATGCCGCCTGTGACCTGGCAGTCTATGGCATCTAACACGACATGGATGATTAAGCCCATGCCAATGAGTCGGGTTTTGGGGAACAGCATCAACAGGTTATAAACCACAATGGGAATGGCGGTATGCAGCGGGTGAAAACCAATGCTACAGCGGCCAGGATCATAAATGGGGTCGGCCAACAGGTGATCAACATCAATCAATAACCCGGCCAGCAGCATGCCGTAGCTGACCAGCCATTTTTTCCGATAGAGGGTCAGCGCCGGGAGAAGCGGCACCAGAAAATGTAAGAGAAGATGTACGATAACGACTGTCCCGCTATAACCCAGACTTGGGATTTTTAGATTATGCTCAACTATCGGCCAGAGAAATTCGGCGGCCGTTTTTCTAGAAACGCCGCAATGCCTTCCTGTCGATCTTCAATACTGACTTCACTAATTAGCGGCGCGGCAAAGTCCATAAAGTCACTATGCTTTAGGTTTAACCCTGTATAGATTTGACGTTTCATGAGACCAATCGCCTTGGTCGGCGCGTTCGCTAATCGATTCGCCATATCAGCCACAGCTTGCTCAAACGCCGAGTCTGATACCGCCATGGTGACCATGCCCGCCTCCGCGGCTTCCTGGCCTGAAAGGGCCTTGCCGAGTATCAAAAACTCAAGTGCTCGCGTCACACCCATCGCTCTGGGTTGAAACCAGGCGCACCCTGTCACAGCATGCATACCGCGCTCAATCACTCTCTGATCGCGCAGCTGCGCTTGTTCATGGGCAATTCTAAAATCACAGGCCATGGCTAAATCAAGACCTACACCGAAAGCAAACCCATGAATCGCCGCGATGGTGGGCTTTGCCAGCTCCATCAAACAAGTTTGCAGCGCCGCGTGAGTCACCGGATGTTGCAATGTGGCCGCGTATTCCGCG
Source organism: SAR86 cluster bacterium (assembly GCA_013204195.1). GTDB lineage: Bacteria > Pseudomonadota > Gammaproteobacteria > Pseudomonadales > Azotimanducaceae > UBA4582. The sequence goes on along the minus strand of JABMOJ010000206.1, from coordinate 6,863 downwards.
GGCACTTCGCCCATACCACTTAGGTCATCGCCAGGGCAAAAACCCTTTTCAGTCCCCCTGATGACGACAACCCGCACAGACTCATCATCGGCACATTGTTCTAAGGCGAAAATCAGTTCAGCCAACATCAGGCTGTTGATCGCATTCCTTTTCTGCGGCCGATTTAACGCCAGGGTTAGCACACCACCTTCCTGGCGCCATAGGATTTCCGTAAACGGTGTTGCATTTAATGTCATTTCGCCGCCCAAGGTTAACCACGTTAGCATCCGATTGTAGATAACCGGCAGCAAAATTCACAGGCAAAAATCCGGCCGTCGTAAACGATGGGCTAGATTTTCAAGTTGTCCACCAGCATAGCGTCATTGGAACTTTGTGTGGACGACAGAGACGGAGTCTATCTCCCAATCGTTAGTCGATGTTACTCAGATGCCTGTCGATGATGCTCGCGAATGCGTCGATAGGATACGCGCCATTCAGTGGAATGCCATTAATCAAAAAGCCTGGTGTCCCAGAAAAATTAAGACGAGCAGCCTCATCTAGATCTGCGGCGATTCGAGCCTCAATGCTTTTAGAGCCCATATCACTCATCACGCGGTCGACATCAGCCCCAACAGCACCCGCCATTTCTAGCATCCAGGACACCCCATAATCCGGAGTATTTAGCCCTGCCTGATTTTCAAAAACTATGTTGTGCCATTGATAGGCCTCAATTGAGCTTTGCATATTGATAGCTTCAAAAATAGTCGCTGCACTCATCGCCGAGTCATGAAAATCGAGGGGCAAATGTTTCAGCACGAACCGAACCTTGGAGCCATATAACGCTTTGACCTGTTGCATCGTTTGGTACCCTCTAGCGCAGTATGGACACTGGAAATCGGTATACATGAAGATGGTGATGGGCGCATCAACATCACCGTCAATCGCCCGCCAATCTTGCATTTTTGCTGTTAATGGCGCTTCAAAAAGCGCCTCCATTGTCCTTTCCTGAGTTAACCTTTCCGCAATCTCACTGGCATCTTGTAGCGCAGCCATAAAGCGCTCAGGATTCTCCTGGATGACTTTGAAAAGTGCATCGGGGTCAAGCACGGGGTTGATCTCGCTATGACTTGCGCACCCCCCCAATCCAGCCAACAAAACGACTACTGTCGCCAAGCCTAAAAATAATTTCACAATGTACCCTCAAAGCGTAGATTAACTAAATTTGCGTTGCTCTTGCCCTCGTTAGCATTGCCGAGATGAGATGTCGCGATCTGTATGCTGCCTGCGACCCAATGCAATAAAAGACCCGCGACGCAGGCCCTCTCGAAATCTTGAAGCGGTACAGGGCGCAAATACTGTTCGCACTGACATTAACGCAACTCTTTACAGCAGCTAGCATCAATACTCGAATGGATACTGTCGCCGCTGCATCAACGGCTTATCGTCCACTGCCTCGCATCAGCGTAACATCGACAACGCTTACGGCCTGCCCGACTAACTCAGTGCTGCGCGGGCCGAACCATCGGGGTCATTATCGGTGAATTACCCACTTGAATCTCACCCACACGCTCAAACCCGAAGCGCTCATAGAGGCTGATATTACGCGGGTTCGAGCTTTCGAGATAACAGGGCGTGCCATCAGCGTCGCAGCGTGCGAGCGCATGTTTCATCAAGGCTGCGCCCACCCCCTGGGCCTGAAAGAACGGATCGACGCCGATCTGCGCCAGATACCAATGGTCTTCCTCGGGGTGAAACTGCTCCATCTCGCCCAACATGCCGAACAGGTCTGCATGCAAGACCGCGTCAACGGTCTCCACCATCAAGGCGCCGATCGGTTCCAAGTCGGGGTGCACGCCCGGCGGCACCCACAAGGCAACGCCCGAAAAACCCGGCGCCAGGTAAGCACTTCCATGGTCAAAGGCCTTACCGCCCATGGCATTCGCCACTTGCCGAATGCCTGTCAGGTACTCCTTGGCACGGGGCCAACAGAAGCGCAACACGGGGTCGTTGATAAACGCAACCTCAATGGTCGATAGCACCCACTCGCGCTCGTTAGGCGCGGCAGCGCGAACTTCAGGGGGTGATAATTTGGTCATAATGGTATCCTTTGCGCTCTTTGCGCGCTTTGTCGCGCGCTTTGCATCAGTGTTTTCATTGAATGTGAGCAACGCCCATCTATTGCCGCGGAGCTAATCGACCACCTTGTGGGTTAGGCTCAGGTAAGCGCGATTGATAAAACGTCCATTGTCACCCATCTTGCCGTCGTAGTCCGCGGTCACCTTGGCGGCAATAACGTCTTCGAGGCTAGCGCCCGCCTGGATGAGGACCCACATGCGGTCACGCAGCGTGCTTAGCATGGCAATGTAATTTGCCAGGCCTTGGTAGTCTGTCACCGGTCCATGACCCGGAATCACCACGGTGTTTTTGTCGATTTGCTTGAGGGTTTCTACGCAAAAATGAATGATCCCGTCGAGGGTGCCGCCGTTGCCCGCATCAATAAAGGGATACCCCGCATTGTTGAAGACATCGCCCAGGTGCACTGCATTACTGCCGCGAAAAATCACGGCGGTGTCGCCGGTGGTGTGCGCGGGACCAAAGTGCATCAGGTCAATACGCTGACCATTGAGGTGGAACTGCATGGTGTCGTCATAGGTAATATCTGGCCACGCGCTCTCGGGGTAGGCTTTCTGGTCGTAGGCAATGTTCACCAGATTGACAACATGGTCTTGCTGCATCATCTCTCGAGAGTTTTGCTGGGCGATCAGCCAGGTGCCATCGGCGCCTAGCACCCGATTGCCTTCGGCATGATCGAAATGCCAGTGGGTGTTGACGGCAAAATTGACTTTTTCACCCCCTAACTCACCGATCGCCGCGCGAATTTTGGGCACTAACTCCGGAAACTGATCATCGACGATAAACACGCCATCTTTACCCAGGCTGACACCGATATTGCCGCCAGCACCGAACAACACATACAGGTTAGCATCGATTTTTTGGGTGGTGATCTGGGTGCCGGTAAAGTCCCAACCAAAGGCTTCTGCCAGAGCATCCAGCTTCACTGGTTCCGGCACCGGCGGCGCATTGTGCGCAAGGGCAGATGACGCGAGCAGCCATGACAGTAAACATACAATCGTCTTGTACACAGGATTATCCTCTAATGCGGGTTGCAGATAATGGCTCGACGCCAAGCACGCGCCGACCAGAGCTCACGAGATCATAGCCTTGGCGGGCAGGGATAAACAGGCCACCAAGGCTTTTTCTGCTGGTGCAACAACCATTGCGCCCGGATACTTCAGCACGTCTCAAGACGTTAGCATTCAATTTTGACCTAGTGGTCACCCTGGTCTAGTGGTACCTTTGGCCTAATAATAACTTTGGTCTATGGTATTTTTGGGCCTAGTTATTAAGGCCTTGGTCTTGCCAGAATCGGCTGAAAGCAAATGCCCCGTTTCACAGGCACCCTCAGCGCGGGCGTGGCCGTACGTTAAGTCACATGCTGCAGGTAAATATCATGACAACATTTCTACAAAAATGGGTGGTATTCACCGCCCTAGCAGCGCTAGTCGCGTGCACCACAACAGACTCCGATTCAAACGCACTAAAGCGCCCCCGCTATGCCTTAAGTGACTTCTCTGGTGGCTATATCGTTGATTGTGACCGCTTGGAGGTGACGTTTGGTACCTTGCGGGACTTCTACAATAGCGATGGCACTCAGAAAACTCAGCGACAGGTTTGCCGAGAATATAATCCCGGCAGCCGCATTCGGCGTTAATTCGGCAGCACGACAAGCATTACAGTTAAATTTCAACTGGCTTTTTGCTTGTTATGGCGCCTTTAAGCAAACTTGAAATACGCAATACCCAACCCTAACACCAGCACCACATAGGCTAAAAATTGATAGCCTGCGGCGCGGTGCCGAACTGCCAGTTGACGCACGGTTGGGTTGGTCATGCCGCGCAACATATTACTGCGTTTGGGCGACACGAAGACCATCGGGATTTTAACCCAGGCGGGCGATCCGAGCTTTTCCCAAATCGCCGGCTCAAGGGTTCTAACAGACTGATAATACTGATACTCAGCAACCACTGAGCGCAGCATTAGTAGCAGCCAGATCAGTAATGCAATGGCGACCAATAAGTTCATTCAAAAATATTCCACACTGCATTGCGATCATTGCCGGGTTAACAAAAGCAGATTGAAAACCGGGGCTAAAAAGTCGGGCTACGAGCAGCATAAATCGATCAAACTCTCAGCAAACTACTTTGAGACCAGCGGCGGTCTAAGGCCGATGGGCGACAGTGACCGCAGCCTCGCGTAAAAAACGACCGATCCAACACCCTGACCACGGAGCGAACCCTGGGGTGTTAGCCTACTGCGTAACGGCAGTAAGGCTGAAACTGCCAGGCATTGATCGCGGCAGTGCCGAAAATTTTTCAATCCGCTGGTTGTCTTAAGTTTTCGTTAAGTTTTGACCCCTATATTAGCAGCCTCAACTCATTGACGGATTCTTTGATGCTGCAATCCATCTCAACCAGTTTACCGATAGCTGACTTACAGGCGGCTAATTTACAGGCAGCGCCAACGGTGCCACTGACGGCACCCGCAACCGCTGGGTTAGCGTTAAGCGCTCACGCTTTGGCAGACCCGGCACGGGCTGAGATTGAAGCCTTTATCCAACAGGGCTATCAAAAAGCCTATGGCGCACAGATCAGCATCTCTATGCCTTGGTTACTGGCCATCAAAAATGGTCGACTGAAGGCCGCACTCGGCATGCGCAGCGCGCGCGAGGCCTTATTCGTTGAACAATATTTGACCGGCAGCATTGAGTCTCAGCCAGCACTGGTTGCCGAACGTGCGGTGCGGGCCCAGGTTATTGAGATTGGTTCGCTCTACAGCAACGCCCAGAAGTTTACGGCGCCCTTGTTTATGGTGACCGCCGCTTCCTTGTTTTATCTCGGCTATCGCCAGGTCGTGTTCGCGGCCACCGAACGGGTGGCGCGTATCCTCAGCACCGCCGGAGTGGAACTGACTGTGTTAGGGGCCGCAGATCCTGCGCGATTAGCCGCCAGTACCGATCAATGGGGCAGCTACTACACGACCAACCCCAAAGTCTTAATGGTATCCCTGGCAGGGGTCATGACCATGATTGACCGAACCCCTGCCTACGGTCTGATGTTCGAGCAATTCTCTGCCCAGATCGCCGGTGTTTGCCAGACGATGGAGACCCTGCGATGATCCTTACACGACTCAAACACCACGTTGCCGCAGGCCTTGCTGAACGCGTGGCGCTGTGCGGTGATGCTGGTGAGATGACCTATGCCCAGTTGGTACAGCAAGTTGAGCACCTCGCAACCTGGCTGCAGGCACACAATGTCAGGTCTCTGGCATTGCACTGGGAGAACTCACCCGCGTGGGTGGTCGTAGATCTCGCCTGCCAAGCAGCAACGGTTATCTTTACACCGATACCGACATTTTTCACCCAAAGCCAGATCGATCATTTGTTGGCAGAATTGCAGCCCGATATGGTGCTGGGCAATACGGTGCCGCCCCTTGGAAAATCAGTTGGTGATGCACTGCCTAACATCAACGCCTATCAACTGGCGGTCACAGCCGAGGTTCTGTTACCCCCGAAAACCAGTAAAGTGACCTTTACATCAGGCTCTACGGGCGCGCCGAAGGGCGTTTGCCTGAGTGTTGATAACCAGCTGGCGGTGGTGCACTCGTTGATTGATGTGATCGCCCTGCCTGCGCCGCGGCATCTTTGCCTGTTACCCTTGGCAACGCTGCTGGAAAACATCGCCGGGATCTATTGCCCATTGATGCTGGGCGGCTGCATTCACCTGGTGTCTGATCAGGGTCGCGGCTTTAGTGGCAGCCGCTTGACCGATCCTATGGCCTTGCTCGGCGCCATCACCAAGGCTGAACCGGAAACCCTGATTCTGGTGCCAGAGTTGCTACAACTGCTGGTGATTGCCTCAGGCATGGGCTGGCAGGCGCCTGCTTCCTTGCGTTTCATCGCCGTAGGCGGCAGCAAGGTCGCCCCCGCGCTGCTGGCTCGGGCTCGCGCCTTGGGTTTACCTGTGCATCAGGGTTACGGCATCTCGGAATGCGCATCGGTCGTGAGCCTGGCCACCGCGGACAACAGTCACGCCGACAGCGTTGGTCGAATTCTGCCCCACTTGACCGTAACGATCATTGACTCGGAGCTGGTGGTATCGGGCAATACCTTTCTGGGCTATATCAATCAGCCTGAAAGCTGGGCTGCGCCGTGCGTCTACACCGGCGATATTGCCGAGATGCGTGGCGACGAATTGTTTATCAACGGGCGCTTGAAGAACGTCTTGATCAATTCCTTTGGCCGCAACTTGTCGCCCGAGTGGGTCGAGGCAGAACTGATGGCCACCGGCTTGTTTCAACAAGCGGTCGTGGTTGGCGACAGCCGGCCCTATTGCATTGGCTTGCTGGCGCCTTTTGCAGCGGACACCACGGCGGAACAGATAATGCAGGCCTTAGGGGCGGCTAACGCTAACCTGCCCGACTACGCCCAAGTGCACCACTACATCAAACTGGCCGAACCATTGAGCTTTGACGCGGGTTTGATGACCGCCAATGGGCGTCCCCAGCGCGAACCTATTCTCACCCACTTCCAACAAGACATAGACCAGGTTTATGCCAGCAATGCTGACCATCCACAGGAGCAAATACGATGAGCCTATACCAACGCTTACTCACAGAAACCGCAGCTGACCGCGATTATCTTTTATCGGCACCGATCGTCGCCCGTTGTTTCACCGGCGACATCAGCGTCGACAATTATGTCGCCTTTCTGACCCAGGCTTATCACCACGTCAAGCACACGGTACCGCTGTTGATGAATGTCGGGG
>JABMOJ010000205.1 GCA_013204195.1 SAR86 cluster bacterium | reverse complement strand
TTTCACCGGACTGCACGGCGCAAACCGAATGGCGAGCAACTCTTTACTGGAATGTATGGTGTTTGCGACCGCGGCGGCCGAGCACATCCAGCAGCAGCCACAAACAGCTATGCCGCCTATCGAAATACCGGATTGGGATGAGTCACAGGTTACTGACCCTGACGAGGATGTCGTGATATCGCACAATTGGGATGAACTGCGGCGCTTTATGTGGGACTACGTGGGCATCGTTCGGACCAATAAGCGGCTGCAACGGGCCCGGCGACGAACCCGACTCTTATCTCAAGAAGTTGGCGAGTATTACAGCAATTATAAGATTACCAATGATTTACTGGAGCTGCGGAATCTGATCACTGTCGCCGAACTGATCATTCAGTCGGCCATCCGACGTCAGGAAAGTCGCGGTTTACATTACACGCTGGACTACCCGAATCTGCTGCCCACGGCCCAGGACACCATCCTGACACCCTTGAACTATGGCTAATCACTGGAGCCAACCAACCCAAGCCGTAATAATGCCCTAACATGTCGAAAACTCTGCGCTGGCAGGCTATCCGGCAACAGCGCCAGCGCCATTCGTCGGCCCTCAGACGTCTCGAAGTGCATCACAACCAGCCAGCTTAATACGACCTGACCCGCCAGCAGCGTGGCGGTCGTCTTAGCATCCTGCCCCGTGGTCAAGGACCAACCGCCAGCTTCGAGTCTCAGACCCGTGATAGCGCTGGGACCGCAGCGCAAACCATTCTGCAACAATGCTGCCAGCCAGGAAGTGAGCAACGTGAAACCCAGAGCAGCAGTCCAGTAGCCGGGTAGCCCAAGCAGCCACAGCCCAAGTCCCGCGGCACCATGCAACAAGGTAACCAACAAACAAAAAATGAAAGAGGCTTGTATCTGCAGGCTGAGTTGTTGTGTGACTAGCGGTGATCTCATCTCGTTCCCCCTACGTCGATACGTCAGAGTCGGAATGAGCGGCAAATTAGACGCTATTATTGAACGGGCTAAACTTCCCTATTGGCACTGACAATCATCGCTGTCAGACCCGCCAACTAGCTGGGCGGCTGCACCCGTTTCAACATCAGATCCACCAGCGCGGCCATACCCGGATCGGTGGATCTCGACTTTTGACTGAACCACTCAAGCAAATCTGGATCTTCCTGTTCCAGCAAGCGCTGAAAACTGAGCTGTTGGTCAGCATCCAGTGTCAAATACATCGCTTCGAAGAAGGGCCCCAACAGCAAATCAAGCTCGAGCAAGCCGCGCCGACAGCGCCAGCGCATGCGGTTAAGTTCTAGGTTTTCAGTCATGTTGTTTTGGATTCAAAATGATAGTCGGAAAATTATACCGCTTCCGCTCGACCGAGATGTAGAATAGATGCCATGAATGATGTCATCCAACTCTACAACTTTGGTTTCCTGTCCATCACCGGCCGGGATGCCCTGAAATTTCTTCAGGGCTATACCACCTGCGACCTTGAGCTGCTAAAACCCGGCGGCCATGGCATTGGCGCGACCTGTAATATTCAGGGTCGAATGCTGACTAACTACAGGATCGTCGCCATCGAACAAGGATTCCTGCTGCGGATGCACAGTTCATTGGTTGAGCCCACCATGACGTTCCTGAAAAAGTATATTGTCTTCTCCAAGGCCGCTCTCAAAGACGAGTCCGCTGCTTATCATTGCTATGGCAGTATTGGTCCGTTGACTGATGCCACCACGCAAGCGACCAATGACGGCATCACGATCCAAGTCTCGACTGTCGGGCCGCGCTACGAACACTGGTGCCAGACCGACGTTGCGGCGAGCGACGATCCACAGCGCTACGCCCAATGGCAGCTCGCCGAGCTCACTGAAGGCTATGTCTGGCTTGAAACGGCCACTCGCGAGGAATTGATTCCACAGATGCTCAATCTGCAGCGCTTTGGCGGCATTAGTTTTACCAAGGGTTGCTACCTTGGCCAGGAAATTGTTGCGCGAATGCAGTATCGGGGTGTACTCAAACGTCGACTGCACCGGGGCCACAGCGACACGCCGGTAGTCCCGGGCAGCCTCATCTTATCGACTACAGGTGGCAAACTCGGGCAAGTGGTCGCTGTTGCTGGCCAGCAGTTTCTGGCCGTCGTGCAGATTTCCGATGGCCAAAGCGCCGATAACCAAAGCAATGACGCGATCAACAGCCCGATCAATGCTCAGCTTGAGACCGGCGCCGCGCTGGTGTTGAGCGAGGTACTCTAACCCTCGCAGGGCTGCTGCCGATTCAAAAATCGACCCTAGCATGCGCTTAATCTTCGTTAGCGGCCTTCAGGAAAACCTTCTGAATGCTGGAAAAGTCTTTTCGACCATAGCCATCCTTGCCATGGGAAATGTAGAGATTGCGCGCCAACGAACCCATGGGTGTGGCTGAACCCTTGGCCAGCGCAGCCTCCATCGCTAAGCCCAGGTCCTTGATCATCAGATCCACCAAAAAGCCACCGGCATAATCTTTCGAGGCAGGCACACCGTCCATCACACCCGGATAGGGGTTATACACTTCCAAAGCCCAGTTACCGCCGGAGCTTTTGCGCATAATCTCGGACAAAACCGCAGGATCCAAGCCGTTATCGACGCCCAACTGCAAAGCCTCGGCGGTGCCTGTCATCAGGACAGATAACAGCATGTTATTACAAATTTTTGCGACCTGGCCGGCACCGGCAGCGCCGGCATGAAAAATGTTCTTGCCCATGACTTCAAGCATGGGCCGCGCGCTTGCCAATCCAGCGGCAGAACCACCCACGATAAAGGTAAGGGTGCCGCCAACCGCACCGCCCACGCCACCTGACACAGGGGCGTCAAGCATGGTGATGCCACGTTCGCCAGCCGCTGCAGAGACCTTTTGCGCAGACGCTGAGGCAATGGTGCTGCAGTCAATCACGAGGGTCGCAGGCGATATATGCGGTAAAATTCCCTTCTCGCTCATACCATCGCCAAGATAGAGCCGCTCAACATGCACTGACGCTGGCAGCATGGAAACAACGACATCAACATCAACTACAACCTCTGCGGCACTATCGCAGGCTGTCGCGCCGAGGGATTCAAGCTCCGCCAGTGCCGCCGGCACCAAATCAAAGACTTTAACCTTGTAACCCGCCTTCAGCAGATTCGCAGCCATGGGTCCACCCATGTTACCCAGACCAATAAATCCAATATCTGTCATTCAAAAACTCCTTGTCTACCAAGACTCAACGATCTGGCATATCTGCCAATGGGTTAACATCCCAAGGTGGTGTGAAGTGCTCTTGCAGCCACTCCGATGGGACAGCATCAACACTGCCAAATCGCCACTGGGGCTGGTTGTCCTTATCGATCAGCAGCGCCCTCACCCCTTCTGTAAAATCAGGATGGCGACTGCATTGCACGGCAATCACCAGCTCAAGTTCAAAGGTCTGCTGCAGCGACATGCCGGCGGCCCGCTTGAGCTGCTCGTGAATGATATGCGCTGTGGTCGGGGATCCGCGCTTGATACCGTTAGCCGCTCGGGCCAGAAATTTATCGTCAGCGAAGTCATCTACTGCGGCATAAAACGCCGACACTGGCTTCTCACTGGCCAACACCTGATCCATCACTGCCAAAATTCTCGCTTCATGAGGGACTAATTGACTCGGTGGAAAATTTTGAGCGACGTCGACTGCATCTTGCAAAACCTGACTCAGCCGCTGCTTATTCGCCTCACCATCAGCGCTCCAGGTTTCGTTTGTCAGGCATTCAAGTAGGGCCGCTTGTTCAGCATAATCGAGCAGGTAATCAATCAAGCCCACTGCCAAGCCATCCTGGGCATTCAACTGACAACCCGTCCAGGCCATAAAGTAAGCCCAGTGTCGCGGCATCTGACTCAGAAACCAGGTGGCACCCGCATCAGGGAATAGCCCGATGGTGATTTCCGGCAGGGCTAATCTCGTCGATGGCGTGCCAATTCGATGACTGCAACCGCCCATGATGCCCAGACCGCCCCCCATGACAATGCCGTGGGCCCAGACCAACGTCGGTTTCGGGTAGGTATGAATCAGGTAATCAAGCCGATACTCGCGCTCAAAAAAATCTTCTGCATACGGGTTCGGTCCACCAGGATGTGCCACCATTGACTGATACAAAGCCTGAATGTCACCACCGGCAGAGAATGCCTTGTCGTTGCTGCTCTGGAATATGACCATGACAATAGTATCGTCTTCACGCCAGGCGATCAGCTGCGGCATCAGCAAGTCGATCATCTCGAGGCTCAGGCTATTCAATGTTGCCGGCGCATTCAGCGTCACCAGACCCAGCTTACTGCCTAACTGGCCCGGTACAGTTTCAAATAACAAAACATCAGTCATAGTTTACGCATTCTTCCATTGTGGCTGACGCTTCTCCAGGAAGGCATTGACGCCTTCTGCCTGATCCTGAGTATCAAACAGGTTCACAAAGGCGTCGCGCTCAGCCTGGTAGGCATCGGTGATGCTGCCTGATCGCGCCGCCTGAATCAGTCGTTTGCAGGCGCTGACGCTGGTCGGGCTCTGACCTTCGACTTTGGCTGCCAGTGCCAGTGCGCTGGTCAGGGCTTCACCTTTGCCAACCACTTCTTCGATCAAGCCAATACGTTCCGCTGTCGCCGCGTCCACCCGCTCGCCGCAGAGAATCATGCGCTTTGCCCAGCCTTCACCCACCAACCAGGCCAGGTGTTGGGTGCCCAGCCCTGCCGGTAACAAACCCACAGTGGCTTCCGGCAAGGCCATCACGGCCTGAACTTCAGCGATACGTATATCACAGGCCATGGCACATTCAAGGCCACCACCCATGGCATAGCCATTGATGGCAGCGATAGACACACCACGGAAATTTGCCAGAGCTTCAAAGGCGGCGCCGAATTTCTCCGCCAGGTCCCGCGCGACCTGCTTATCACCCGAGGCAAACATTTTCAGGTCAGCCCCGGCAGAAAAGAACTTTTCCCCTTGACCGGTGATCACCAGCGAATAGATCTCATCATTGGCGTTCAATTCAACTACCCTGTCCCGTAAAGCAGTGAGATTCTCAGCATCCCAGGTATTGGCGCCGGGATTATTGATGGTGATGATGGCAGTGTGGTCTTTAATCTCTAGCAACAGCTTCTCGGTCATGGGCATGTCCTTTAGGTGGATCGCTGCCGTGTTCGATTGGCAGGCGGTAATTGAATTTTTGACTATTGAATGGTCTCGATATCGGCTTGGGTCAGTAGATGCCTGGAGACAATCAACCGCATGATTTCATTAGTGCCTTCCAGAATCTGGTGCACCCGAGTATCGCGCAGATAACGTTCCAGCGGGTACTCTTGCATGTAACCGTAGCCACCATGGATCTGCAGCGCCTGATTGCAGACCTCAAACCCCACATCTGTGGCGAACCGCTTCGCCATGGCAGAATAGACGCTGGCCTGATGATCGCCCTGGTCAACCTTAAAGGCCGCAAGTCGAACCATTTGGCGGGCAGCGACGAGTTCAGTCACCATATCGGCTAATTTAAATTGTAGTGCCTGAAAGCTTGCCAGGGGCGCGCCGAACTGCTGGCGCTCCAACATATAGACCTGGCTGCGATTTATAGCCGCTTGCGCCGTACCAATAGAACAGGTGGCGATATTAATACGCCCGCCGTCCAGGCCCTTCATGGCGATTTTAAAGCCCTCACCTTCCTTACCGAGCCGGTTCGCCACAGGCACGCGCACCTGATCAAAATTAATCTCTCGAGTCGGTTGGCTGTGCCAGCCCATTTTCTCCAAATTTGAGCCGAAACTGATGCCCGGTGAATCGGCCGGTATGACCAGGGTACTAATACCCCGCGAGCCGGTATCCGCTGTTCTAACCATCACCACCAGCACATCAGTCTGGCCGGCACCAGAAATAAACATTTTCGCGCCGTTAACTACGTAGTGATCGCCCACTAACTCTGCTCGAGTCCGCAAGGAACCCGCATCAGAACCAGCGCCAGCTTCGGTCAGACAATAGCTGGCAAGCTGGTCGCCGCTGATGAGATCGGGGCAAAACTGATCGACGGTTTGCTCACTGCCATATTCGGCAATCATCCAGGTCGCCATATTATGGATCGAGATAAATGCCGTGGTTGAGGTGCAGCCCATCGC
>JABMOJ010000014.1 GCA_013204195.1 SAR86 cluster bacterium | reverse complement strand
TGTCTTGAACTTCATCAGCAAGCACCTTGAGGCGGCGAGCATACTCCATTGCCGCATCAACGTCGTGTATTGAACAGGGACCAATGATCAAGAACAATCGAGGATCATTGTGCTCGAGGATTTCCTTGATGGTTAACCGCGCATTCGCAACGTTGGCAAGTGCTTTGTCTGAGGCAGGAATCAACTTCTTAAGTTGGTTAGGCGTCATTAGGGTTTGCTCACTTAACACGTTTAAATCATCCACTATCACGTTAGTCATGTTGATTTCCTGATCCACAGATCCTGTTCATTCATCGAGAGTATTGAGTCATTAAAGTTATAACTAAAAAAAAACCCCGATTGACCTGCGCCTATCGGGGTTTCCTGTCGGCGGTTATGACCGCCTAATCTTGTATTATGCGATCTATCTCTTCGTAAAGAAGCTGTAGCTATAGAAGCCGTCGGTAAAGAAGCCGTCGGTAAAGAAGCCATCAGTCTGTGCAACACAGCGAGCAACGACGGCTTCGCTGGTCAGCGGTGGCGTAACACGGGTAAAATTGGACTGGTTGAGTTTGCACATGCCGGACATGATAGCGACCTGATGTGATGTTGCAAGTGTTTTTTAGTCAACGGCATTATACTGGCTGGCAGGTTGCGCCCATCGCGCAAAGCAATTTTTCAGGAAGGAACGACTATGTGTTTGAGACATCTGCTGGTTATCGTGAGTTGCTTGTGGTCCCTCACGGTAGTCGCCGACTCAGTGCTTGGCACCCCCACATTCATCAAGTTCAGCGCCCTTAATGAATTAAGTGGTCTCGTTAAAAGTCGGCGATTTGATGATGTCTACTGGGCCCATAACGACAGTGGCGACCAAGCTCGTCTGTTTGCCATTGATCACTTGGGCAAAATTATCTTTCCCGGCTTTTTAGCCGGACAATTCCATGGCGAGGTGAGCGCTCGAGGCAAGACCCCGTGGCCAGGTTTGCCCGTCCTCGTGGCGGCTAATGTCGACTGGGAAGACATCGCGATTGACGATGAGGTCATTTATATTGCTGATATGGGCAACAATGGCAATGCACGCCGCGATCTTGGCGTCTACGTCATACCAGAGCCTAACCCACGAGCGGTGGAATTGACGCGACCGGTGAGTTTTTTACCGATCCGCTATCCTGAACAGCAGCAGTATCCTGCCAAGCTTTGGCACTACGACAGTGAGGCGCTGTTTGTCTTTCAAGATAAGTTGTACTTCATTACCAAACATCGTGAACCTGGCAAAATCGATAAATTTGAAACTGGCGCAGTGCTGTATCGTCTCGATACACGATATACCGATCGCTTCAACCTATTGACCCGGGTTGACGACAACGCCGCGCTGGCAGTGGCCACTGGTGCTGATCTCTCTCCAGATGGGCGCTTTTTGGCCGTGATCGGTTATACAGATCTCTGGCTGTTTGAAAAACCCGTCAATAGCGACCAATGGTTGTCGGGCACGGCCTATCGATTGCCCTTGCCACGGCGCGAGTCGAAACAGGTTGAGGCGGTCACCTGGGATAATAACGAGCAGCTGGTGATAGGCAATGAAGAAGGGGAGTTGTATCGGGTAGCCCGACAAAGCGTGCCACTGTACCGACCAAAATGAGGCTGATGCTCATCTCAAGGCGGCAAGCTAATTGCACCATCAACATTGACATTCCGGGCGCCTCGCATACCATGCGCCTTCTCTATACGCTTTGTGGTAAATCAGTTTGGACGCGTCCTTAAGTATTACCGGTATTTTAGCTTTGTTGACCGCAGGGGTAATCGGCGGATTCATCAACACACTAGCGGGTGGCGGTTCAATGCTGACCCTGCCAGCGTTGATGCTGTTGGGCATGCCCGCCGATATCGCCAATGCGACGAACCGAGTTGGAGTGTTATTCCAATCTCTGGCGGGTGTTAAGGGTTTTAAAGACCAGGACAAACTCGACTCAAGCGCCATAGGACCGGTATTGATACCGACGCTGCTGGGTGCCTTGGTCGGATCCCTGTTTGCAGCTTACCTGCCGGTAGGGGTCTTGAAGCCTATATTGCTCGGTACCATGGTGACCTTGGCTTTGGTGATGTTAATCAAGCCCGGCGCGGTAATACCTGAGCCGGGAACCGTACCCTACAAAGTCTTCGAGCGACCCACTGCAGCATTGATGCTGTTTGGCGCGGGTGTCTACGGCGGCTTTGTTCAGGCCGGCGTCGGTTTTATTTTGATCGCCGCCTTAGCCGGCGGTTTACGTTATGATCTGGTAAGAACCAATGCCTTAAAGATGGTCTGCACGGCGGCGTTTAGCATTGTCGCCTTGGTGGTATTCATCAGCCGCGACCAGGTATTGTGGGTGCCTGGATTGATACTTGCCGCGGGTATGGTTGCCGGAGCGACATTGAGCGTCAGAGTCGCCATCAACGTGCCGCAGAATGCGTTAAAATGGCTACTATTTGTTATGGTGACTCTGACCTGCGTCGGCGCACTGTTATTCGACTAATTCACCATCTTTGGATGGCTACTGTGAAACCAACAACATGAACGAAGATATCGAAAAATATCCAGCGAACTTTATTCGAACGATTATCGAGAAAGATATTGCTGCCGGTAAAAATGCTGGGCAGGTGGTGACGCGCTTTCCTCCAGAGCCAAATGGTTACCTGCATATCGGCCATGCGAAGGCGATCTGCCTGAGTTTTGGCATTGCCCAGGAATTTGACGGTTCGACTTTTTTGCGCTTTGACGATACGAACCCGCTAAAGGAAAACATTGAGTTTATGGAGTCAATGAAGACCGATATCAGCTGGCTTGGGTTTGAGTGGCGAGAGATCCGTAATGCTTCTGACTACTTTGAACAGCTGTATCAATTCGCCGAGCAGTTGATCACGGCGGGGAAGGCTTATGTTGATTCGCTGTCGGCCGAAGAGATTCGTGAATATCGAGGTACCCTGACGTCGGCAGGTAAAAACAGTCCGTACCGTGAGCGCAGCGTAGACGACAATCTAGATATGTTTCGCCGCATGCGGGCCGGTGACTTTAAAGACGGCGAACACATTTTACGCCTGAAGATCGACATGGCGTCACCGAATATGAACCTCAGGGACCCGGCAATCTATCGGATCCGCCACGTACATCATCACCAGACAGGTGATCAATGGTGCATCTACCCATTATACGATTACACCCATTGCATCTCTGACGCTTTGGAAGGCATCACTCATTCTCTCTGCGATCTTGGCTTTGAGGCGCATCGGCCTTTGTATGATTGGGTGCTAGACAACATCGAGGTAGATTGTCACCCACAACAAATCGAATTTTCACGTTTAAATCTGCAATATACGGTGATGAGCAAGCGCAAGCT
>JABMOJ010000204.1 GCA_013204195.1 SAR86 cluster bacterium | reverse complement strand
TTGAGCAGGCCGATAAAGGGATCTAAAAACGGCAGAAATATCAAAATCCCTAAAAAATTAAACAAAGAGTGGAATAAGACGAGCACGAACAGTGGGTCGCTGGCACCGAACACGTTGTGGATGATAAATACGAAGAGGGGCAAGCAAAGCAGGGCGACGATAGCGGTGAGTAAATTAAAAATAAGGTGGGCATAAGCGACTCTGCGCTTTTCCACCAATCCGTCCACGGCACTGAGCAAGACAGTACTGGTCGTCCCTATGTTCGATCCGATGGCGATGGGTATAGCTTCAGTAACACTGATAACGCCTGCGTGCAGCGCGCTCAACACCACCATCATGACGACAGAGCTGGATTGAACCAGCGCTGTGAGCACTGCACCAATAAGACAATACACCAGCAGGCCCTGACCCCGCAGGATGGCCGTGTCTACCTGCGGCACAAGATTCTCGAGGCTCGTGATGAGAGTCCCTAACCCCATGAGCAACAGCCCGAGGCCCAGGACCAGGTTGCCGAGGTAATAGGGACGACGGCCCGCGGGTAAGAAGACGGTAAGAAACGCGCCTATTGCCACCAGGGGTTGGTAGAACCTCGCCAGGTCAAGTTTGAAGCCGAGGACGGCGAGCATCCAACCGGTAACGGTGGTGCCAAGGTTGCTGCCGAGGATCACTCCCAACGCGTTGCGCATCTCCAGCATGCCGGCACCGACGAAGGCCAGTACGATCAAACCCACTAGCGAGCTGCTTTGCAAAAATGCGGTTACCAGGGTGCCGGTAAAAACGCCTTTAAGGGGAGAGTTAGTTTGTGCCTGAAGGAACTGCTTCAGAGTTTTCGATCCAATACCCTGCAGGCCCTGCTCGAGTAGATGCATGCCGTGCAGAAAGATGCCGATGCTGACGACGATGCTCCAAAGGTCCAGGGTACCTGTCGATATCGCGACCACAGTGGATAGCCTCCGGTATGTGAATTGAACAGCCAGTATCGGCGCTCGGTTGATTAAGACGCTTGACCCATATCATCTTCCACCGAGCTGCAAAACCCCTAAAGCCCCATGCTGGGGGTGACAAAAAAATGCTAACGCGGATGGTTATGGTTATAGTGAGCGCTAAATAAAGACCGGAAACCGCTATATGAATCTTGAGAAAGTCATCTTCGCATTCACGATTATTCTAGCTTTAACCCTTAATTTTGGTTTTTTTACGGGTGATATCGACAACGCTGCGCACCATAATGTTTACGAGCTCTACGCGGCGATCTTCGTCAATGCCATCGCGACGATCCTAAAGTTCGGCGATCGCACCCATATGGGCGCCGTACTACTCGCCACCAGTTTGGTTGCTAACATTCAACTAGTGGCCGCCGCGAGTGTCTGGGGTTTCGCCGTACATGCTACTGATATCGGTCTGACGCCAGCGACAGTCGCCAGTATCGTCTCCCTCGCCGGTGGTGCGGTGATTGCCAATACGATATCGGTGTCGCTACTGGTCATAGAAACCGTGATGCTACGTCGCTAGCCTGCGAGTCTGGGGTAGACTATGGATAGTATTATTTTTCTGATTCTGCGCCAGATGCGGGCTCCGCTGTTGTTGTTGTCAACGGTTTACGCGATAGCGACTCTGGGTCTCACATTGATACCCGGCATGGATGACAAGGGCCAAATCTGGTACATGGATTTCTTCCATGCCTTTTATTTCGTCACCTTTATGGGCACCACCATTGGCTTTGGTGAAATCCCGTATCCCTTTACCGATGCGCAGCGTATGTGGGCGCTCATCTTTATCTACATCACTGTGGCAACCTGGATTTATACCATTGGCGCGTTGATTCGCTTGTGGCAAAACGAGACGTTACAAAAGGCCTTGGCCGAGAACCGATTTCAGCGCCAGGTACGGCAAATAAGCGATCCTTTTTTTGTTGTCTGTGGCTACGGAGATACCGGTAGTCGACTGGTGAAATCGCTACGCAAACGTTTGATCCGGGCGTCGGTATTAGACCTGAAGCAGGACCGAATCGATGCCCTGATGTTGGCGGAACATCCATTGTTTCTGCCCGGACTCCAAGCCGACGCCAGTACGCCACGCAATTTGGTCCTCGCCGGGATCATGCACCCGCTGTGCAAAAGTGTGGTCGCGCTGACAGATGACAATGCGGTCAATCTGCATATCGCCATTACCGTGAAGGTTCTGAACCCGGAAACGAAGGTTATCTGCCGAGCAGACTCTCATGAGATTGAAGCGAACATGGCCTCCTTTGGTACCGATGCCATTATCGACCCCTTCGACAGCTTCGCTAAGGACCTAGGTCTAGCGGTAGATTATCCGTATCAATATATGCTCAGCGATTGGTTTCGTAATGAAAGCGGCGATACCCTAGCGCCCGTGATGCAACTCCCCAAAGGCCGCTGGATACTCTGTGGTTTTGGTCGATTTGGCCGGGCGATTCATCGCGAATTGCTGGCCGCAGGTATGACAGTTCAAGTGATAGAGCCAAACAAAACCTTGGCTAATCTGCCAATGAATGCGGTGATCGGTGATGGCACCGAAGCGGTGACATTGAACAAGGCTGACATCAGTCAGGCAGTAGGCATTATTGCCGGCGCAGATGATGACTCAAACAACCTTTCCATTATTGTCACGGCCAAAGAGTTGAACCCTGACTTGTTCGTAATAGCCCGCCAGAATCAACAATCCAATAGTCGGTTATTTAGCCATTCCGGCGCGCAGCTAGTCATGGAAGTCAGTGATGTCCTGGCGACTAAAATCAGGACCCTGCTGACTAATCCGTTAGTTGATGATTTTCTGAGTCTGGCAAGGGCCCATGATGATAGCTGGGCCCAGAATCTGACAGAAAGAATTCGCAAGATATCACCCTTGGTATTTCCTGAAGTCTGGGAGTGCGTTATCGCTGCTGACAGTGCCCATGCGGTTAGCGACGCGCTGACCCAGGGCACGGATGTCAGGGTTGAGCATTTAACGCACGACCATCATGATCGCGATGTGAGCTTGCCGGTATTGGCGCTACTGCATAGCAATGCACAAGGCACGTTTTGTATGCCCTCAGGGCATACTAGCTTGGCGGTGAATGACCGTTTGCTATTTGCAGGCAGCGCCGCCAGCCGTGCGCAGATGCAATGGAATTTACAAAACGAGGTCGCGCTCGGGTACCTGTTGACTGGCACCAGCCTGCCTCAAACCTGGCTCGGCCGGTGGCTGCAGCGCTCGAATAGCTGACTGTCAGCTGGGGGTGGGGTGATGCCTTATCCAGTCAAGCGTTGCGTTGGCAGCGAGCGAGTAAGCGCTGTCGGTCGCGGCTCCGCCTGCATCGCGCTGACGGTTTTTGCCTTTGAGGGTTTTGAAACTATGGTCGGCGGTCGCCAGCCACAATAATGTCGCCATTGGCAATGCCTCAGTGACACCCCGCAGCAAGTCTTGCTCGGCCAGCGAGTCACGGGTTCCACTCAAAAACAATTGCGGTATGCGGATTCGCGGCAAATGCTCGGCTCTCGCCACGCCAGGCTTACCGCTGGGGTGCAACGGAAACGAACAGTAGATAAGGCCCGCGCAACGAGCATCATGGGATTGCTCAACATAGTGAGACGCCATGCGTCCGCCAAACGAGTGCCCACCGATATAAAGGGGTATCTCTGTGGCCAGGCTCGCGCCCAAAGTGACGGCGGCTGCTAGGGTGCTCAGGCAGATCCCGAGACTGTTGGGCGGCTTACGGCTTGACTCCATAAACGGGAAATTAAACCGCAGAGTCGCAATTTGGACGTCAGCAAAGGCATCAGCAAGCGCCTGCATGTGTGCATGCTGCATACCGGCACCGGCGCCATGGGCCAGCAC
>JABMOJ010000203.1 GCA_013204195.1 SAR86 cluster bacterium | reverse complement strand
CTGCTGCGCCACCTCCTGGCGTCGAAGATTTGCCGGCAAGTCTCTGCAAGTAACTGTCAATGGACTGGTCGGCTAACATCCCTCAGGCTCCGTGAAAATTCTTGTACAAACGCACCGTATTCCGCATACACATAGCGACGGTCATGGGGCCGACCTTCGGAATAAAAATGTTTGTGTGGCGCGCTATGTCATCGGCAAAATTCGGCACACTGGAAAAGTTCAGGCAGACAGTGTCTGGAAGGATTTCATCACAGCGTATTTTTTCAAAGTGCTCGCTCGGCACGCCAGTAATGACGATGTCAGAAATCGCTAATGCCGCCGACCGGGAAATGTCGACCTCAGCAGGCTTGGCATTGGTAAACAGCAATGGTCCATTAATATCGAAGGAATAAACTTTGGCGCCATCGTTAGAAAGCATCACAGCCAGTGGCCGGCCAATAACTTCGCTGCGGTTGAATATAGTGACTGTCTTGCCCTTAAGGGGGTGTTCATCATGATTGGCACAAAGACCGGTCGCTGTCAGCATTTTAATGATGGCTAACGGCGTGCACGGCAGTAGAGCCTTTTTTAAAGGGTCGCCGGGGACCGCGAGACGGTCGTTGTTGTATAGCTTGTGAGTCCAGTATTGGCTGCCGGCCTCGATATCTTTGCGATAATCCACGAGGTTGCGCAGGTAGCTGTCCTGCTCATTATGAAACACCGGGAAGTAGATAAAAATACCATGTACTTCCGGGCTGGCATTGAGGGCCAGAATTTCATTTTCCAAGTCGAGGCGTTCGATGTTTCGTAGGTCGTAATCGATACCGATGGCATCAAATTTTTGTTGCGTCGCGCGCGCATAAGCCAAAGAGGGTTTATCGTGGCTGGCAATAAGGCCGACAACTTTAATTCGCGTCGAGATGCGCTCGACTTGTACTTTGACCTCTGCCACATATTTCTTGGCAATCTGCGCCGGATCGAGTTGTGGGTTGTTTTGTTGTTCGGCGGGTTCAGTCACAGCATGCTCCGTGGTTCAGTCATCGTAGTGGTGTTGCTGGCGCGTGACCGAGCCAAGATAGCCCTTGTGATGGCGCATGCCGTAGTCATGGGTCGTGAACCCCTTGAGCTCCATTAATGTCAGTGCGATCGCATCGCTGATAGCCTGCATGACGGCAATACTCGCGCTGGGTGTGACCTTTAGTGGACAGGGTTCAATGATATTGCTGCCCATGTCGAGAACCAGTTCGCTGAGTTCGCGTAAGGGTGACTCGGGATGGGAGGTGATGCCGATAACACGGCTGACGCCGAGCTGGCGGGCATTTTCCAGCATTTCGATGACTTCAATGGACTTGCCGCTGGTGGAGAAGGCGATGATGATATCCTCAGGATTAACCATGCCCAGATCACCATGGCCTGCTTCAGCAGGATGGACAAAAAATGCTGGTGTGCCCGTTGATGACAGGGTCGCTGAGAACTTGTTGGCAATATACCCCGCCTTGCCGATTCCTGTAGTGATGACCTTGCCTTGGCATGCAAGGAGCAGGTTGACCGCATCCTCGAATGCTTCCGTGACATTGATTTGGTTAATGGCCTCGGCTTCTTTCTGGATAATGAAGGCCATGCGCTCTTTGATATTCACGAATTTGTTACCACAGAATGACGAAATTAGGTGGGTAAGTATACGCGATCAAAATGCGGGTGTGGGATGAATTATGCTAATTTTGGTTAAATCTGCTGGCTTTGCCATAGTTACCCTAATGCCATGAACGCTGACCTCCCGTCGGGTGAATGTGCGTCAATATCGGTTCGTGGCGCATATAGGGATTTCTCTCGTCAAGCTTGAGCCGTTTGGTCCTGCGGTATGTGGAGCAATAATCATGGGGCGCTAGATGATCTGCTTTAGCGTTCAGCCCCTCTGACAGTCCGCTGCCAATCATAGATGAAGAGGGTTGGTTGACCGTCTGCGGGCAATACAAAAGATTTCACCACTTGATGGGTTTGAGGTTGATCTAGCACTTCATGCGATGCGTACAACAGCCAATGTTGGTTACTAAGGTGAGGAATCTGTATGATCACAGCCAGTAAAACGTCATTCGATGCTAATAAGGTGGTTATGCTAGTCGAGGTCAGGTCAGACAATTGGAGTCAGTTGCTCATGAAAGTGGGTGCAAAGCAGGACAAGGCGGCCTTCGCGCTATTGTTCGATCATTTTGCGCCTCTTTTGAAGGGCTTTCTGATGAAGGGTTCTGCGTTAGGTCCCGAGCGTGCAGAAGAGCTGGCCCAGGAAACCATGATCAAGGTTTGGCGTAAGGCCGATAGCTTTAATGCCAGCAAAGCCTCTGCCAGCACCTGGATTTATACGATTG